>JACDEN010000015.1 GCA_013816415.1 Planctomycetota bacterium | reverse complement strand
GGCGCCGTTCGCCTCGTCGGCGGCATCCACCGCCAGCATGCAGTTGACCTGCGACGGCGTCAGGCTGCTGTACTGCCAATACCCCCAATCCTGGTGCCAGGGGGTGAAGGTGCCGTCGTAGGCGGCCTTCATCATCAGCTTCGAATGGAAGAGGTAGAGGTCGGGTCCGATCAGCTGCCTGAGGATGTCGAGGATCTCAGGCGATCGCGACATCGCGTCGATGATCGGCGACACCGCTTCGCTGTGCATCAATTGCCGGATACGCTTCGCCCTGCCTTCGGCGAGGCCTTCCTCCCACGAGACGTGGACCGTATCGGGCGCGTGATCGGCCATCCGCTGGTGCAGACCATCGATCTCGGTGGACAGACGCGCGATGTGCTGCGGCGAGAACAGGCCGCGCGCGACATGATACCCTTTTGCGTGATAGGCGGCCAACTCTGCCGGCGACAATCCGACCTGGCGATGTGTCCGAGGGCTGAGGGTCGCCTGGCTGGTCATGGGGCCTCCGCTTGCGTGGCTGCAGTATAATCCACGCTGCCAGGCCATGAATGGGAGCCCCTCCTAGAAACCTCGAAGATCTTCCTGGGTCATGGGCGGCTGAGCCAAGCGAGGAAGCCCCGCAAGGCCTGTCCGCGATGGCTGCGTGCGTGTTTTTCCTCGGCGGACAATTCCGCTACCGTCCGGCCCAGTTCGGGGATGAGGACGTAGGGATCGTAGCCGAAACCACCGAGGCCGCGTCGCGTGGGTACGTGCTGCCCCGGAAAGACTCCTGACCAGGTCGATGACGGTGCGCCCGGGCGGGCCAGGGCGATGACGCAGCGGTATTGGACGTAGCGGTCGGCGTGCGGTGCAAGTTCGGTGATCAGCTTGCGGTTGTTGGCCTCGTCATCGCAGGGTTCGCTGGCGTAGCGGGCGCTGTAGACGCCCGGTCGCCAGCCGAGTGCGCGCGCTTCGATCCCGGAATCATCGGCGAGCGTCCATTCGCCTGTGGCGGCCAGGCCCGCCTCGGCCTTCTTGATCGCGTTCGCTTCGAAGGTCTCGCCGTCCTCGAGGACGTCAGGATCGTATCCGACATCGGCAGGAGCGATGACAGGAATCGAGAACGGTGCGAGGATTTCTCGCAGCTCGCTCAGCTTCTTGGGATTGCCTGTGGCCAACAGCAGACGCTGCGGTTTCATCGGATGAAGATCGAGGCTCGGGGACGTCGCTGAGGACGCCCGGGCAGCAACGCCAGGTTCAGCGACGCTTGGTCGACTTCGGTGCCGCCTTGGGGGCGGGAGCCGGAGCGACCGGTGCGGCCTGCGGAGCCTGGGCTGGCTGCGCATCCTGCGGCATGCTCGGAGCGGTCGCCGAGACCGGCACGATCAGCTGCATGTTCGGCTTCACGTCGTTCGGATTCTGGATGTCGTTGCGCTTGATCAGCCAGCCGAGGTCGACGTTGTACTTCTTGGCGACCTGCGACAGCGTCTCGCCCGGCATCAGGGTGTGGTACATCTCGCCGACACCCGCCTGCGGGTGGTTGCCGATCGGCGGCACGCCGCCATCCGCGTAGGCCGCATGGCCCTGACGGTCGGGAACGACCGCGATGTTCTGTCGACGATCGCACCCGGCGACGATGAACAGAGCGGCTACGGAGATGCAGGCGAAGATGTAACGCATGGCGCGAACACTACGTCGATACCCCGCTGGTATCAAGTGTGGATTCATGGTGGGCGAGGATCGGCAGGCGATTACGTCGGTTCGACCAGCGGCCGGACGGGGGCGCGCCTTGCCGGGTCGGCCCAGACTTCTACCGTCGTGCCGTTTCGCACGAGCCAGTCCTCCAACCCAGGCCACCGATGAGCGATGCAACCTCCGGCCCGGTCCGCGCCCCATTCGAGAAGGTGCCGACCAACGTCAGCTTCCCCCGGTTCGAGGAAGGCATCCTCGACCTGTGGCGGCGCCTCGATGCCTTCGCCGAGTCCAACCGCCGCCGCGCCGGTCGTCCAGAATTCGTGTTCTACGACGGCCCCCCCTTCGCCACCGGCACACCCCACTACGGCCATCTGCTCGCCGGGACGATCAAGGACATCATCCCCCGCTACTGGACGATGCGCGGCTTCCACGTCGATCGTCGGTTCGGCTGGGACTGCCATGGCCTGCCGATCGAGAACCTCGCCCAGAAGGAGATGGGCCTGAAGGGTGCGGCCGACATCCGCGCCATCGGCGTCGCCGCATTCAACGAACAGTGCCGGTCGATGGTGCAGACGTACGTGGGCGAATGGCGCAAGACCGTCACGCGGATGGGCCGCTGGGTCGATTTCGACAACGACTACAAGACCATGGATCTACCGTTCATGGAGTCGGTGTGGTGGGTGTTCAAGCAGCTGTTCGATCAGCGGGACGCCCAGGGCCGATCACGCGTCTTCAAGGCGCATCGCGTCATGCCGTACGATCCGGTGCTGGCGACGCCGCTGTCGAATTTCGAGGCCGGGAACAACTACAAGGACGTGCAGGATCCCGCGATCACCGTGCGCATGAGACTGGCAGACGATCTGGGGACCGGCGGACCGGCATACGCGCTCGCGTGGACGACGACGCCGTGGACCTTGCCCGAGAATCTCGCGTTGTGCGTTGGACCCGAGATCACCTACGCGGTGGTCCGTGATGTCGCGAGCGGAGGCGCCCATGTGCTGGCGAAGGACCGCCTCGCCGCCATCTATAAGAAACCCGAGGACTACCAGCTGCTGCGCGAACTTCCGGGCAGCGCGCTGATCGGCATGGCCTACGAGCCGCTGTTTCCGTATTTCGCATCGAATGCGAATTCATTCCGCATCCTCGCCGACGGATTCGTCACCACCGGCGAGGGTACCGGCATCGTGCACCTGGCCCCGGCCTATGGCGAGGACGACTACCGCGTCTGCCGCCGCGAAGGCATTGCGCTGGTCGATCCACTCGACACCGAATGCCGGTTCACGGCCGCCGTGCCCGAATACGCCGGGCAATTCTGCAAGGACGCCGACAAGGCGATCATCAAGCGCCTGAAGGACGAGTCCAAGCTCGTCCACCAGGCGACGATCGTGCACAGCTATCCCTTCGGCGAGCGCAGCGACGCGCCGCTGATCTACCGCGCCATCGAGGCCTGGTACGTGCGGGTCGAGGATCTGCGCGACCGCCTGGCGGCGAACAACGACCAGATCCGCTGGGTTCCCGAGGCGATCGGCGCCAACCGCTTCGGCAATTGGCTGAAGGAGGCCAAGGACTGGAACATCAGCCGCAACCGCTTCTGGGGTTCGTGCATCCCGATCTGGGTGAATGTCCAGGACGCCAACGATCTCATCTGCGTCGGCTCGATCGCCGAACTGAAGCAGCTGTCCGGCGTCGAGGCGACGGATCTGCACAAGCATTTTGTCGACCAGATCGAGATCAGGAAGGACGGCAAGACCTATCGGAGGACGCCTGAAGTCCTCGACTGCTGGTTCGAATCCGGCGCGATGCCCTATGCGCAGAACCACTATCCGTTCGAGCATCGTAAGGAGTTCGAGGCCAATTTTCCGGCGCAGTTCATCGCCGAAGGACTCGATCAGACGCGCGGTTGGTTCTATACGCTGCTCGTGCTGTCGACCGCGCTCTTCGACAAGCCGGCGTTCCGCAATGTCGTGGTCAACGGCCTGGTCCTCGCCGAGGACGGCAAGAAGATGTCGAAGTCGTTGAAGAATTATCCGGATCCCATGAAGATCCTCGATGACATCGGCGCCGATGCGCTGCGCGCGTATCTCATCGATTCACCGGTCGTGCGCGCCGAGCCGCTACGCTTCAGCGAAGCGGGGCTCAAGGAGATCGTGCGCACCGTCGTGCTGCCCTACTGGAATGCGCTCTCGCTGTTCACCACCTACGCCTCGGTCGACGGCTACGATCCGAGGACATGGTCGGCCGCGCCGCTGGCCGAGCGCACCGAGATGGATCGCTGGATCGTCTCGGTGCTGCAGAGCCTGGTGCGCGACGTGAACGCGGAGATGGAGGCGTACCGGCTCTACAAGGTGGTGCCGCGCCTGGTCGCGTTCATCGACGACCTCACCAACTGGTACATCCGCGGCTCACGCCGACGATTCTGGAAGAGCGATCAACGCGGCGACCAGACCGCGGCGTTCGCGACACTGTACGAGGTGCTCACCACCTTCGCCCAGGTCCTCGCCCCCTTCATGCCGTTCCTCACCGAGGAAGTGCATCAGCGCCTGGTGCGCCCGGTGGACGCGCAGTCGCCGGCGAGCGTGCACTGGTGCGATTATCCCCAGGTGCGCGCCGAATGCATCGACGCCGAGCTCGAAGCGGGCATGGCGACGGTGCGATCGGTGGTCGGACTCGGACGCAAGGTGCGCGAAGACCACAAGCTGAAAGTCCGCCAGCCGCTCGCACGGCTGACCGTGGTCAGTCGCGATCCACGGGTGCGTGCTGCCGCCGAGCGCTACGCCGCGCTCATCCGGGACGAACTGAACGTGAAGCAGGTCGTCACCTCGCCTGACGAGGCGTCGTTCTGCTCGATCAGCGTGAAGCCGAACTTCAAGGAGCTGCGCGCACGAGCGGGCGCCAAGCTCAAGGACATCGGCGTCGCGCTCGCGTCGTGGGGCCATGCCGAGGTCGCCCGCATCGAGGGCGGCGAGCGCATCGAGGTCGCTGGCGAGCCGTTGGCCCTCAGCGATCTCCTGCTGCAACGCATTCCGGTTCCAGGATCGGTGGTCGCGAGCGAAGGCGCCGTGACCGTGGTCCTCGACACCCAGCTCACGCCCGAACTGACGCGTGAAGGCCTGGCGCGCGAGCTGACCAGCGTGCTGCAGCAGGCGCGCAAGGCGGCGGGATTGGATGTCTCGGATCGCATCTCGGTGCGCTGGATGTCACCGGACCCGGAAGTGGTCGCGGCCATCACCGCCCATGCCGCCGTGATCGCCGAGGAGGTGCTGGCGACGTCGTTCGCGGCCGAGTCGTCGCTTGCCGCGGACGCCGCGACCGCGGATCTCAATGGCGTGGCGGTCCGCTACGTGATCGCCCGGACCTGATTCCGGTCGGCCCAGCGGGCGCACGCGACTGGCTATTTGGCGGGCGCTTCCTTGACCGGCGCATCCGGCTTCGCCGGCGCACCCGCATCCGCTTTCTTGCCGGCTTCGACGATCTCGACCGTCATGCGGTCATCCGCCTTCACCTTGGTGACGACGGCCATGTCGGCGTCGCCGACCACGCGTCCGAACACCGTGTATTGGCCGTCGAGATTCGGCGTCGCCGCCAGGGTGATGTAGAACTGGCAGCTGGCGCTGTCGAGATCGGGGCCCCGAGCCATGGCCAGGGTCCCGGGCGTGTGCTTCTCGGGATTGCTCGCGCCGACCTCGGCCTTGATCAGCAGCGGCTTGCCGGCGGCGTCGACCTGGGTGCCCGCGCCGACCGGGCCGTTGCCACCGACCTTGGTGTTCGGGTCGCCGCCCTGGATCACGAAACCGGGGACGACGCGGTGGAAGGAGGTGCCGTCGAAGAATTTCGTCTTGGCCAGCTTGACGAAATTCGCCACCGTGGCGGGAGCGGTCTTCGGGAACAGGACGAGGTGGATGTCCCCCGCAGTGGTGTGGATCACCGCCTGGGTCGCTGATTCGTCGGCGGCGAAGGCTGTGGACGAGCAGATGAGGGACAGGATGAGCAGCATCGAACGCATGGGACACCTCGCAGGGGATCGGATGCTAAGCCAGTCTGCCGACGGACAAGCAGGTGGCGCGGGGGCCATGGTCACGATGGAGCAGGCGGCTACGCTGCCGCCCCACCCAGCGAGGATCGCATGGCCCGATTCAAGAAGCCCCAGGACATCACCGTCGGCGTCGTCGGTTACGGCGGCGCGTTCAACATGGGTAAACACCACCTCACCGAGATGAAGCGCGCGGGGATGACGCCGATCGCGGTGACCGAGGTGGATGCCGAGCGCCTGAAGGCCGCGCAGATGGATTTCCCGGGCATCGAGACCTACGCCAGCGTCGATGAGATGCTGAAGAAGTCGAAGGTCGACCTGGTGACCATGATCACCCCGCACAACACCCATGCCGAGCTGGCGATCAAATGCCTGAAGGCCGGCAAGCACGCGGTGTGCGAGAAGCCGCTGGCGATCACCACCGCCGAGTGCGACCGCATGCTCGCCGCGGCGACCGCCAAGAAGCTTGTGCTGTCCACCTACCACAACCGTCACTGGGACGGATCGATCATGCGCGCGGTGAAGGCGATCCGTTCGGGCGCGATCGGCGAGGTCGTCCGCGTCGAGGCGCACATGGGCGGCTACGGCAAGCCCGGCGACTGGTGGCGCTCGAGCAAATCGATCTCCGGTGGCATCCTCTACGATTGGGGAGTCCACCTGCTCGAATATTCGCTGCAGATCATCGATTCCGAGATCACCGAAGTCACCGGCTTTGCCAAGAGCGGCTTCTGGGCTCCGCAGACCAAGTGGAAGGCCGACGGCAACGAAGACGAAGGCTTCGCCGTCGTGCGCTTCGCCAATGGGATGTGGATGACGCTCTGCATCACCTCGATCGATTCCAATCCCAAACGCGGAATGATCGAGGTGACCGGAACCAAGGGCACGTATTGGTACGACTACAACACCTGGGAACTCACCCAGCATCGCGATGACGATGTGGTGGTGACCAAAGGCAAGAACCCCGAGTCGGAAGGCTGGCGCTTCTACCAGAACATCGCCGATCACCTGGTGAAGGGCGAGCCGCTGGTGATCACCACTGAATGGGCGCGACGACCGATCCACATCCTCGATCTCGCCGGACAGAGCGCGAAGAAGGGCGTCGCGCTCAAGCCGAAGTATCGATGAAAGAAGGTCCGGAGTCCGGAGTCCGAAGTCGGAAGCGATCTGATCCCAACGCTCGGCGCTCGGCTGAGTAGCCGGGCGCAGAAGCACTAGAGCCAGTAGCCCGTGAGGAGGAGGACGAGGGTGATGCCCACGGCTCCGAGGATGGCGATGATGTTCATATGAGACACATCTTATCCGCTGCCGTGTAGCCGAGCGATTCCCGCTTGGGACATCTTCCACGACCAGTGCCCGCATCGCAGTCCGACCCCGGACCCCGGACCCCGGACCCCGGACCCCGGACTCCTTCAAACGGTCCCCCTCCTTGACCCCCTCCCCTCCCTGGGAAGCTCCCGACCATGCTGCCGATCGCCGTCCACTCGGTCACCAAGGCGTATCGCGACGGCGAGCCGGTGCTCAGCGATGTGACGCTGGATGTCGGGGCCGGCGAGATGTTCTTCCTGCTCGGCGCCAGCGGCTGCGGCAAGACCACGATGCTGCGGCTGATCGCGGGCTTCCTCACACCGGATGCCGGCAGCATCAGCTTCGGCGACCGCGACGTCACCCATGAGCCGGCCGAGACCCGCGACATCGGCATGGTGTTCCAGAACTATGCGCTGTGGCCGCACCTGACGGTGGGCGAGAACGTCGTCTTCGGGCTGGATGTCCGCAAGGTGGCGAGCGTGGACAAGCGCCGGCGCGTCGAGGAGGCCCTCGCGCTGGTCGAATTGCCCGGATACGGGAATCGGCGCATTTCGGAACTGTCAGGCGGCCAGCAGCAGCGCGTGGCGCTGGCGCGCGCGATCATCGTCCGTCCGCAGGTGCTGCTCTTGGACGAGCCGCTCTCGAATCTCGATGCGCGGCTGCGCGTGACCATGCGCTCGGAGATCCGCCGCGTGTGCAAGGCGTCGGGCCTGACCGCGGTCTACGTCACCCACGACCAGTCGGAGGCGCTGTCGACCGCGGACCGCATCGCGCTGCTCCACCACGGGACCGTCGCCCAGGTCGGAACGCCGCGCGACCTGTACGAGCGCCCAGCGTCGCGCGCGGTCGCGGAATTCGTCGGCGAGGCGAACCTGATCCCGGCAAGCGTGGTCGACCGCACCTCGGTGAACAGCGCCTTCGGCACGCTCGCCAGCGCGCGCATTCCGGAACGGTGTCCACCTGGCTCGACGGTGACGGTCTGCATCCGCCCCGAACGTCTGCGCGTGGTCACGGGATCGAATGCATCGGCGAACCGCATCGACGGCGCGATCGTCTCCGGCAGCTACCTCGGCGGGAGCGGGCAATGGCGCGTGTCGGTACCTGCCGGCAAGGGACTGGAGTTGATGGTGAGCGAGACCTGTCCCCAGAGCCGGAATCCAGGAGACGCGCTGTCGCTCGCGGTCCCGCCCGACGACGTGATCGTCCTGGCCACATGATGGCTTTCCGGTGAAAGGGATCCTCGTCCTGGCTGGCATCGCGCTGCTACTTGTCGCGCCGATCGTAATGCGGCCGCATCCGCCTGCCGCCGCGCATGCCGAACGGCTGGTGATCATCTCACCGCATGGCGAGTCGACGCGCTTCGAATTCGGTCGTGCGTTCGGCGTCTGGGCCCAACGCGAGCTCGACACCACGGTCGACATCGATTGGCGTACACCCGGAGGGACGCGCGACATCCAGCGTCTGCTGGAGGACCGCTACAAGACCTTCTTCTCTGAAGCGCATCCCGAGTTCACGGGCGACGTCCTGTCGGCATTCGCGGATCCCAAGATCGACGCCGCGGACTCCACCGCGTCTGCCGACAAGAAGGCGGCGCGCGCCGCATTCCTGGCCTCAGACACCGCGACCGACATGGACCTGTGGTGGGGCGGCGGGGAGTTCCCCCACCGGGAATTCGCGCAGAAGGGCATCACGGTCGATGCCGGCCTGCTGCAGCAGGAACCCGGGTGGTTCACCGACGAGGTCATCCCGCGCACGCTCAGCGGCGAGACCATCTACGACCCGAAGGGGCGTTATTACGGCACCTGTCTGAGCACCTTCGGCATCTGTTCGAGCCCGGACCGCCTCGCGCTGTTGTCGCCATCGGACATTCCCCGCGCGTGGAGCGACCTCGGCGACGCGCGCTTCTTCGGTCAGGTCACGATGGTCGATCCCACGCGCTCGGCGGCGATCGTCTCGGCGCTCGAACGATTGATCCAACAGCATATGGCAGCGGCGGTCGGAGACGGCAAGGGTGACCCCGAGACCCTGTCGCGCGGCTGGAGCGACGCCTTCGTGCTGATCAAGCGCATCGCCGGCAACGCGCGCGCCCTGAGCGACGGCGCCTCGAAGGCCGTGCGCGATGTGGTGCGCGGCGATGCCACCGTGGCGATGTGCATCGACTTCCACGCGCGCGCGGAAGCGGCCTACTCGATCGCACAGACCGCTGGCACCTCGCGCATCTCGTTCGTCGCTCCGATCGGCGGCACCTCGATCTCGGCCGATCCGATCTCGCTCCTGCGCGGCGCGCCGCACCGGAAGCTGGCGGTCGCGTTCATCCGCTTCGCCCTGTCCCCGGAAGGCCAGCGCTTGTGGTCGTACCGCATCGGCGAGCCGGGTGGACCGCAGAAATACGAGCTGTACCGCATGCCGGTGCGTAAGGACGTGTACACCGGTACCGACCGCGCACACATGAGCGACGCCGGCATGGATCCCTTCACGGTCGCCGCCAGCTTCACCTACCACGCTGGCTGGACCGCACCCTTATACGGGTTGATCGGTCCGCTCACCAAGGCGGTGATCCTCGATCCCCGCGAGGAGCTGATCGCCGCGTGGCGCGCGATCCTCGATGCCGGCGGACCCGAGGCGGTGCCTGAGGCCTGGCGAGAATTCTGCTGGATGCCGATCACGTACGGCGAAGCGAAGAGCACGCTCGCCGAAATATCGAAGGACTCCGCCGCCATGCTGCCGATCACCCGGCGCTGGACCGTCGAGGCGACCGCCCATTACCGCGCGGCCCGACGACTGGCCGCTACGATGTCGGGAGCACGCTGATGCCGATGCGCGGCTCGATGCTCGGCGGCGTATCGCTGGCCCTGGTGGCGGCGTTCCTCGGGGTCTTCCTGGTCGCGCCGCTGGTCATCGCGGTGTGGGCGGGACTCGATGCGCGAGCCCTCACCGAGGTCTTCGCGAATCCGGTCTACCGTTCCGGGATCGTGAATGCGCTGACCATCGCATCGGTCACCACCGTCATCGCGCTCGCATTGACCGTTCCCCTCGCGTGGTTCGGAGCGCGCCATCGCTTCCGCGGCAAGGGTCTCGCCGAGGCGCTGCTGCTCGCACCGCTGATCCTGCCGCCGTTCGTCGGAGCGCTCGGCGTCTACCAGATCCTCGGCCAGTACGGGGTGCTCAACACACTGCTCGAATCGCTCGGACTGTACGCCGTCGGACGCGGACCGGATTGGCTGGGCGACCACCGCTTCGCGGTGGTCTGCGCGGTCGAGGCCCTCGGCTTGTATCCCGTGCTCTACCTGCTGCTGAACGCCGCGTTCGCCAAGATCGATCCGTCGCTCTTGGAAGCCTCGCGCGGTCTCGGCGCGAGCCGCTTCACTACCTTCCGTCGCGTCGTGCTGCCATTGGTGAGACCCGGGCTCTTCGGTGGTGCGGTCATCGTCTTCGTGTGGTCGTTCACCGAGCTGGGCACGCCGCTGATGCTCGGATACGACCGCGTAACGCCGGTGCAGGTGTTCGCGGCGATGGCCGACATCGGCAGCAATCGTCTGCCCTACGCGCTGGTGGTGGTGATGCTGGCGATCGCGATGGCGCTCTACGCGCTCTCGCGCCTGCTGTTCGCCCGGCGCTATGACGCGCTCGCCGCCAAGGGCGCCGGTGCGGGCGGCATGGACTCCGCCGCGAAACGCCTGAGCGGCTGGCGCGCCGCCGCGGCGTGGCTGCCGTACCTGGCGCTGTGCCTGCTGGCGATGCTCCCGCACCTCGCGGTCCTGCTCACCGGCATGTCGCGTGACTGGTACCACACCGTGCTGCCACACGGATTCTCGCTCATCCACGTGAACGAGGCGCTGTCGAACGAGAACGTGGTGCCGGGAATCGTCAACAGCGTCACCTATGCGACCGCCGCCACCGTCCTCGGCATGATCGTCGGCACCTTCATCGCGTGGACCTGCGTGCGCTGGCGCCCCGCAGGCTGGCAGGCGTTCGATATCGCCGCGATGGTGCCACTGGCTGTACCGGGAATCATCTTCGCCTTCGGCTACATCGGTCTCGCCTATGCGAGCCCGCTGCTGCGTTCCTGGCTCGACCCCTTCCGCAACCCCACCGCACTGCTGATCATCGCCTACGCGATCCGCCGGCTGCCGCACGTCGTCCGCGCTGCATCGGCGGGTCTCAGCCAAGCACCGGAGGTCTTCGAGGAGGCGGCGGCGTCACTCGGCGCCAACCGATGGACCCGATTGCGCCGGATCACCCTACCGCTGATCGCCGGTAGCCTCGCAGCGGGTGCGCTGATGACCTTCAGCTTCTCGATGCTCGAAGTCTCGGATTCGTTGATCCTGGCGCAGAAGCGCGAGTTCTGGCCGATCACCCGGGTGATCTACGATCTGGTGAACGTCCTCGGCTCCGGCCCGGCGATCGCCTGCGCCTTCGCCGCCTGGGCGATGCTGTTCCTGACCGCGACCCTTGCGGCGGCGGCGGTGTTCCTTGGACGGAATCCGAGCTCGCTGTTCCGGGACTAATCGCTCAGGGGCTTCGCCCCTACGGCCCTGCGGGCCTACCCCCGGGCTTTGTCGGGGCTCGATTTCGCCAGCAGAGCTGGCGAAATCGTGGGCGGATGGGCTTCGCCCATTGTATCCGCCCACCGCCTCTCGGCGCCCGCAGTTAGCTCAGGGGCTTCGCCCCTACGGCCCTGCGGGCCTACCCGGGCTTGTCAGAGCCCGCCCTATCGCAGCGCGACGGGGGAGAATTTGGGTTATACTCCATCGAGGCCTGACCCGATCGATGAATCCCTATATCGCGGATATCCTGGCCCAACCCGCGGCGCTGCGCGCCTCGCTCGCGGGATTCGCCGACCCTAAGGGCCTGAAGGAGATCGCGACCGGCTTGAAATCGCGGAAATTCCCACGCCTGGTCCTCACCGGCATGGGCATGTCCTACGCCGCCCTCAATTACCTGGTCTTCCGTCTGACCCAGATGGGGACCTGCCCGATCCTGGTCGAGACCAGCGAACTGCTGTACGACGCGGCGTCGATCATCACCGACAAGACGCTGCTGATCGTCGCGTCGCAATCAGGTCAGAGCGGCGAGATCGTCAAGCTGCTGGGGATGGTGGACAAGTCGCGGGTCATCGCGATCACCAACAACCCGGACAGTCCGCTCGCCAAGGGCTCGGCCTTCGCGTACATCACCGCAGCCGGAGCGGAACATTCGGTGCCCTGCAAGACCTACCTGTCCGCGTTGGCGGCGATGGCCGCCCTCGCGAACGACCTCACGGGCAAGAGCCGCGCCAAGGACATGGACCTCATCGCCGCCGCCGCCACCCACATCGAGGCGTATCTGGCGACCTGGGAGCAGAAAGCGCGCGAACTCGCCGACCGCCTCGACGGGTGCACCAGCATGGTGATGTGCGGCCGCGGATTCTCGGTGTCTTCCGCCTTGGCCGGGGCGCACACCCTGCGGGATGCCGCGAAGATCCATGCCGAAGGTCTGAGCGCCGCGCAGTTCCGGCACGGCCACATGGAGATGATCGGCCGCGGATTCGCCGTGTTCATCTATCGGGGCGCCGAGACGACGGCCGGCCTCCAGGAAAAGCTCGCCGCCGACATCCAGGCGGCTGGAGGCAACGTGGTCATGATCTCGGACAATGGAGCCCATGGGGCGCGCCTGATCGCGTCGTGCGAGCCCCAGATCCTGCCCTTCCTCGAGATCCTGCCCGCCCAGCTCGCCAGCGTCGGATTGGCTTGGAAGAATGGCCGCGAACCGGGGCACTTCGCTTCGCACAACAAGGTCACTACGAGCGAGTGATGGATATTTCCGACACATGTCAGTCCGGGTAATTCCATGACGTCCCAGCATGGAAGGTGGAATCGCGTGCGGTTGCGTAGCCACTGACCACGATTCCCGCCCCCAGCGAAAGGATCCCATATGACCGCAGCCCCCATCCGTGTCGGCATCATCGGCGCCGGCGCGATCGCCAACTCGCACGTCGAAGGCCTGCGCGCCGCGGGCTGCGCCGTGGTCGCCATAGCCGATCCCGCCGAGACCCCGCGCACCCGCGCGGCCGAAGCGCACAAGATCACCGCCTACGCCAGCCTGACCGAGATGCGGGCCGCTGAAAAGCTCGACGCGGTCAGCGTGTGCGTCCCCAACAGCCTGCACGCCCCCTTGGCCATCGAGGCCCTGGGCGCGGGACTAGCGGTGCTCTGCGAGAAGCCGCCGGCCACCAGCCTTGCCGCGGCCGTCGACATGAGGAAAGCCGCCCGGAAGAGCGGCAAGCTGCTGATGATGGGCTTCAATCAGCGGTTCGAGCCGCACGCCCAGCAGCTCGCGCGCATGCGCGAGAAGGGCGTCTTCGGCGACATCTACCACGCCAAGGCGGCCTGGATCCGGCGCCGCGGCATCCCCGGCATGGGCGGCTGGTTCACCACCAAGGCGATGGCCGGCGGCGGCCCGGTGTACGACATCGGCATCCACATCCTGGATCGGACCTGGTTCATCATGGGCCGGCCGAAGCCCGTGTCGGTATCGGCGATGGCCTATGCCAAGTTCGGCAACATCGACACCTACGTCTGCGAAGGCATGTGGGCCGGCCCCCGGCGTAAGGGCGGTACCTGCGATACCGAAGACTTCGCGGCCGCGTTCATCCGCTTCGACAATGGGGCCAGTATGCAATTCGAGGTCAGCTGGGCGGGCAACCGGCCCGACGAGAACGGCCGGACCCTGGTCATGGGCGACAAGGCGGGGGCGAGCTGGGAGGGCGACACCGTGCAGATCTACGGCGAGTCGGACAACGCCATCACCACGTCCTCGATTGCCTACGATAAGACGATTTACGACAACCGTTTCGTGCATTTCGCCAAGTGTCTGCGCGGCGAGGCGGTCTGCTCGTGCACGGCAGACGACGGGGTCAGCGTCCAGGCCATGCTCGACGCCATCTACCAGAGTTCCGAGCAACGCCGCGAAGTGACCGTCGATGTACCGGCCTGAGCCCCGGCATTGCAACCCTAATCCGTATATTATAATGACTTAAGATTCGGGGTCACCAATGGTCCCGAGCGCCATTTTTCGGGGTATGCTTGATGATGGGCCCCCGCACACGCCAAAATGGATTTTTGCCATGCGAGCCTTCCGGCTCCGCCTATAATTCCTGCCCCTCCGATTCCTGCCACCTCTTCCTGCCGACCCCGAGACACCTCCATTATGGCCGTCCAGACTCCGACTGAAACCGTCGCCCGCCCCGAAGGCACCGAACCGCTGTCCATCAAGGACGTGGTCGCTCAGCTCGCCAAGACCAGCAAGGGCAAAGGCCTGGTTACCTACGACCAGCTCAATGCGCTGCTCCCGGACGCGATCAACAATCCTGAACAACTCGACCAGATCCTCGAGCAGCTCGAGACCCGCGGCATCGAGCTCGTCGAAGAGGGCGAGAGCGAGGAGTCCGACTTCTCCGAGGACACCGGCGGCGTCTCGGAAGCCGAAGAGGCTCCCACCAGCCGCTTCGAGAGCATCACCCCGGCGATGGAAGAAGCCGACGTCGAGCCGGGCGAGCGCATCGACGATCCCGTCCGCCTCTACCTGTCGCAGATGGGCGCGATTCCGCTGCTCACCCGCGATCAAGAGATCGAATACGCCCGTTCCATCGAGATCTACCGCGACGGCTTCCGCCGCAAGGTGATGACGATGCCGGAGTCGATCCGCGCTGGCATCCAATGGGTGCTCGAGCAGAAGGAGATCAAGGAGCAGCAGGAGAAGAACGCCAAGAGCCACGGCGCCTCCCCCTCGCGCGACAACTTCCTCGACCGCGCCGCGACCCACCTCGAGACCATGAACCGCTTGGTCGGCCACATCTCGCCGCTCTCCGAGCGCGTGTGCTCGAACGAAGCCGCGGTCCGCGATGAGCAGCTGCTGCGCAACCGCCTGACCCGCGCCTATCGCCTGCTCGAAGAGATGGAGCTCGACGCGCGCACCGTCATCCAGGTCAAGGACGAGATGCTCGACATCCGCCGTCGCGTGCTACGCGTGCGCCGCGAGATGGACCTGAACAAGCGCAAGAAGGACCTGGTGAAGACCAAGGAGTTCGAGCTCGCGGCCATCACCAAGCAGATCGGCGAGCCGATCGACAGCTTCCTCGAGCGCTGCGTCGCCGTCTCCAAGCGCTTCCGCCTGTACGAAGAGGCGAAGCAGAAGCTCTCCAGCGGCAACCTGCGCCTGGTGGTCTCGATCGCCAAGAAGTACCGCAACCGCGGATTGTCGTTCCTCGACCTCATCCAGGAAGGCAACGCCGGCCTGATGAAGGGCGTCGAGAAGTACGAGTACAAGCGCGGCTACAAGTTCTCGACCTACGCCACGTGGTGGATCCGCCAGGGCATCACCCGGGCCATTGCCGACCAGTCGC
>JACDEN010000295.1 GCA_013816415.1 Planctomycetota bacterium | reverse complement strand
CCATCGGACAGGGCCTCGGCCGAAACCGCGCCCGCGGCGATCACTGCGACCAGCACGAACGCGCCAGCGGCCCTACTTGGAGAAGTCATGGGTCCCCTGCACTCCCGACAGGACGTCGGTCACGACCAGGATGAAGGGCCCGGCCGGATTCAATTCGACCGGCAGCACCAGCGTCGCCTTGCCCTTGGTCGCAAGGATGTTCCGCGCGTACCACGGCAGCTCGACGCCATCGGCACCGAGCGCACGGACATTCAGGACGTGGTCGCCTGCTTCACCGCCGACCGTGGTCACCGCGACCTCGCAGCGCAAGGTCGCTCCCGCCTTGAAGGCATCGCCGGTTGAGACCGTGAGGCCGGTGACCTGATAGGGCAGCAGCGCATACAGTTTCGCCTCCGCCGAATGCAATTCGTCGGTGATCGTCGTCAGCTTGCCCAGATACCGGCGCGCGCGCACGTCGTACACGTGCGCGGCTGCCGGAAGCGTGGCGGTGATCTTTTCGGCCGGCGGCTTCTGGCCGGCGGGGAGCGGCTCGAAGTACTCGACGCCATCGGCGGTGGTCTTGCGGACGCCGGCGAGGTTCTCCTTGAGGATCGCCAGCGCCTTCCAGGGACCGCGCTCCATCACGATGGTCTCGGCGCGCGACAGCGGCTTGCCGTCGGCGGTGATCGGCACCGTCGGCTTGACGCCAGCGTCGGCGTACAGCTTGGCGATCCCGGCTAAGCGTTCGACGCCCTCCTTCTTGCCGCGCAGCCCCGGATAATCGGCGATCGATCGGGCGAGGAGGATCGCGCGCCCCTTGCCCACGGTCTTGGTCCCGGCGGTCTTCCCATCGCCGAACAGCTTCGAGAGCAGCTGATTGGCGCGGAAATCGCAGCGCTCGTCGCAGACGCCGGGATCGATGTCCGCGATGACCGTGCCGCCTGCGTCCACGTAGGCGATGATGCGCGCGGCCTCGGATTCCGACGGCGCGAGCAGCGCGGGCAGCACCAGC
This sequence comes from Planctomycetota bacterium, assembly GCA_013816415.1. Taxonomy (GTDB): domain Bacteria; phylum Planctomycetota; class UBA11346; order UBA11346; family UBA11346; genus JACCZE01. The sequence goes on along the minus strand of JACDEN010000295.1, from coordinate 3,710 downwards.
ACCTGCGGCGGGGACTTCAACCAATCGCCCTGCTCGATGCTCGAGTAGCTGAGCATGTCGAACTGCAGGCCGAGATCTCGCGTCGCCTGGCACCAGGCGTTGCGGCAATCCGCCGGCACACCCTCGCGCTTCTGGATACGTGCGGCGTGGATGCTCGCGATCGAGTAGGCGATGGCAACCGGGCTCCTGCTCCAGGTGGTGGCACCGATCATGCGCCCGATGCCGCGGCCGCGCAGCTCACGGAACACCTCGCCGATGTCCTCGGCGTTCTGCGACGTGGTCAGGTCGGCATCGACCAGCGACCATTCCCAGAAGATGTTGGCCGAGAGCAGCCCGTGGAACGCCTGGTTCCACAGGCTGTTCTTGACCCCGTCGCCGACCGAGCCGTAGCCGGTGAGCGCGGCGCTGCGCACGCCCGGGTTGAACGAGCGCAGCTGATCGTACATGAAGTTGATGTTGTACGGGACGTAGCGCTTCACGTGGCGGGTGACGCGCGCCCAGTCCATGCCGTTGAAGCTGGTGGTGGCCTGGGTGCCGCTCAATTCGAGCTCGGCGTTGGGATCCTCGGCGCGCGCGATCGCGCGCATGCGCTCGAGCACTCGCTCGTACTGCTCCTCCATGAAGGTGCGGTGCTCGGCCCATCCGCACGCCTTCGCCGCATCCTTCTCGACCTCGATGATGGTGACGGGGACGATCTCGGCGACATCCTTGAACGTGGTCTGCCATTTGGCGTTGAGGGCAGCGATGTCCGGGTAGCGCTTCGCGAGCCAGGCGCGGAAGGCCTCGACGCTCTTCGGATTGAAGTCGAGGTCGGCCTCCAGCGTGTAGCAGGTCAGCGACGACTCATCGCCGATCAGGTAGGTGCCGGGATTCATCTTCCGCTGGCTGATAACCTTCTTGCGCACTTCGGCATCGATGCCCGCGAGGATCTCGGGATCGGCGAGGCACACCTGGCGGACCAGCTTGCTCTTGTCGCCGTTCTCCTTGTAGGCGCTCCACAGGCCTTCGAGCCTGCCCTTTTCATTGTCGTAGAAGTACACCCCCAGCGTGCGCTGCGGAGGAGACGCCTCGCCCTTGACGATCAGGCCGGCGCGGAAGACGTCGGGATTCGGGCTGTCCGAGGCGGTGGCGTTGAAGCGCCGGAACGCTGCGGTCTTGGCCACGACGTTGGTGCGGCGGCAGTCGAAGCGCCAGGGGATGACCTCGTAATCGGTGAACGACGGCTCGTCAGGGGTCACGACGATGTCCGCCGACTGCTTCTCGCTCGCGGTGACGCCATCGACCACCAGCAGCGCGCGGACCGAGACCACCAGCGACAGCGCATGGTCGACGGTGAAGGCGAACGGCACCTTCGCTTCGCCGTCGACCTGGCTCGGCGTCTCGCTGCGCGCGAGGATGCGGCCATGCGGATCGCGCAGTTCGATGCGCACGGTGCCTGCGGTCTTTCCGCTGAGCACCGCCTCGCCGCTGATCTTCCCGCCATTCTTCACGGTATCGGTGGCGGCCGTCACGGCGGTGATCTGGCCTGGCCTGGGAACCGTCGCCTGGGCGGCCCCCCACCCGATGCGGTTGGAGCCGGACATGACGACCGCCTCGATGGTATCGGTGCCGCCGGGCAGCCGGCCGAGATCGACACTCTGCGTCGAGGCGCCCTTGGGCAGCTTCACCGGCACCTGCCTGGTCACCGATGCGATGCCGCGCTCGTCCTTGACCACCACCTGCATCACCGCGTCGAGCGCGCGCACGCGGTTGTCGATGGAGATCGCGACCGTCTGTCCGGTGAGCGCTCCGACCGCGACGTCGATCCCGGGCGACCGGTCCGCCGCATACAGCACGGCGCGGCCGAGCAGGTTGTAGAACTGCTCCCAGTAGTCCCATGACGGACAAGCCGCCTCGTCGGGAATCGGCGTCAGCGTCGCGCCATTGCCCGAATGCCAGTTGATGCCGACGACCCGCCCCTTCCCGACAGGGCGCTCGGCGATGACCGGCGTCGAGCCGGACATCACCAGCGCCGTGGCCCCCTGGGCCAGCTGATGGTTCTGCGTGGCGACCGCGGTTGCGAGCGGCATCGACGACCAGCACACCCCGGACAGGATCGGATGGCGTTCCTGGCCCGCGACCACGGTCCACGGCTGCGGACCCTGCGCGCCCTCAGCGCGCTGCCAGTCGCCGTACCAATGGTATTTCGTCGGCGATGCGCCGGTGAACGGGCTGAGTGCCGGCAGGGCGATCGCGTCCGCGGGCTTCTCGGCGCAATCCTGCGGGTTGATCAGCACCAGTCCCGCGCCGGCCTCGACGCGGCGGACGATCGCCTGGCGCATCCGTTCGGGATACTGGTTCCAGCCGATGAACGTCGGGATGATCATCACATCGTAGGGCCGGTCGCTGGTGAGATCCTCGGTGGCGTATCCGAATTCGCGGTCACGTCCGTTCTCGGCCTTGCCACTGCGCCCGCCGTAGAAATCCCCCATGCCCCAGGTGTTCATCTCCCAGCTCCAGTCGCAGCTCACGATGTCGTAGTCGATGTCGAAGCGTTTGAGCAGATGGATGGTGTCGCCCTGCGGAACCATCGGTCCGAGGATCCAGGCCTTGATGGTCCCTCGGTAATATGGTTTCGCCCACGCGGTGCATGGGATCGGCGCATCGAGCGTATAGAGGATGTCGGCGCGGCCGGCGGGAAGCTTCTTCGCCGCCGCCAGGCGGCCCGGATCCGTCTCCATGGCGAACGGCTTGCCGGCGGGATGGTATTCGGTGGATTCCGTACCCGCACCGCGCACCACGACCACGCTGTGGTCAGCATCGTATCCCTCCGGCAGCGAGACGGTGACCGTCCTGCCATCGATGGTCCCTCCGCCCACGGTGAGCCGCTCGCCGGCGCGACGCACGGCGACCTCGCGGGCGATACCCTCGCCGACCAGGCGCGCCGGCTGCGCCGATGCATCCAGCACCGCGGTGCCGATGACGCCGTCGACGGCCCTGGCTCCCGGTGCGATCAGCAGACGGTAGCTGGTGGTCAGCGCTTCGCCCGGCAGCAGCGTCCTGGCGATCGTCCGCCACTCGATCGTCGCGTAGAGATCCGAGCGATAGACGAACACGTGGTCGAGCAGTGGCCAATCGACGAGGAACGCCGCCGCGTGACTGCGCGCTCCCGTGCCGCATGCGGCGCCGATCCATCCCCGGGTCGGTGAGCGGAACCAGGTCTCGCTCGGCGCGGCCTTGGGATCGTAGGCCAGGCGCTGGATGCCCGCTTCCGTCGGCACGGTGTAGGCGGTGTGACCATCCTTGGTGTGCAGAGCCTGGTGGTGCCAGAGGGCGGCCTCGCGTGGCGTGGTTCCGCGGTTCTCGAGGGTGAGCGCGCAGGCCACGACGGTGGGCGTGGTGAAGGTGATGGTCTTGGTGAGCCGCAGTCCGGCGCACTCGGGACTACCCGCGTCGGCGGTGAGCACCAACGCCGGACCGGTGGCCGACATCGCGAACACCGCGCGCCGGAAATCGCTCTTCAGATAGCTCTGTCCGGCCAGATGGTCCTCGAAGATGCCGGTGGCGTCCGTCATCTCGAGCGCGGTATCGCCCGACCCGACGACCAGCGAGACGCATTTCCCGCCGACGCTGCGCAAGGACAGCTTCGCCGCGGAGGACGACATGGTCGCCGTCGCCGCCGCGCCGGTGCCCGACAGCACCGGTGCGCTGTCCGCGGCTTCCACCTGCGT
>JACDEN010000294.1 GCA_013816415.1 Planctomycetota bacterium | reverse complement strand
ATGGCTGTCTCCGTCGCTCGCGATGCAGATGATGGCCGCGCCCTGCCATTCGGCTGGCGCGGTTCGCGTGGTGTCCGCCAAGGCGGCGCGGGCTTCAGGTGTCAGGGCCCACTGGAATTCATCCCACCACACCCGTCGGTTCGCACTGGTGATACCGAACGCGATTCTGGTTCGAAGACCTTCGCTCTCCAACTGCTTGTTCTTGTCATCGATTGCGCGCCACATCCCGTCGAGCCATCGGCATGGACCCGACCAGCTGACTTCCCATGCCGGCACGGGGTGCGCAGCATCCTGGATGGTGAAGGACGCCGTCACATCGTTCACCGCCATCAGGGAATCAGGCGCGGGATCATCCACGGCCTTCGTGGATGGACGATGCGAGACAATGGCTGGAGTCCGATCCGACTCTGACGCGATGCGCGCCGACGTCGGATTCACGGAAAGGCCCGTCGCGGGGTCGCTCAACCGCACGATCCCCACCAGTGAGACAATCGCAAGAAGAGCAGCCGCGACCAAGCGAACCGATTTCCAGGAATGTCGGCCGGCCTCTGCCCACAAGCGGGCGTTGGCCGAGGGCGCGACGAGGACGTCCTGGGAGGTCCTTTCGAGCAGCAGATGCCGGACTGCGTGCGCCGATTCGTCCGCCGCCGCCTGCTGCTCGACCAGGAGCGCCGCCAGCAGCATTGCCGGGGTGACGCCATGTCCACGTTTGACGAACCAATGCCGCAGATGTTCGAGTCCGCGATGCACCCGGGACCGCATCGTGCCCTCGGCGCAATTGCAGAGCCTGGCGAGTTCGGCCTGGGTATGACCGCCCAGGAAATGCCCGGTGATCGCCTCGCGTTCGTGCACAGGCAGATCGGCGAGGGCCGTATCGAGGTCGCGGATCAGTTCGATCGGAATCGACGCATCGGGTGACTGGGCGGCCATCATGGTGGTGGACTCCTGCTCACGGCGCACACGTCGGCGGCGGATGCGGACGGCGTTGGCGCAGACGCGCCTCGCCACGGCGAGTAGCCAAGCCTCCAGGACCGGAACCGCCGCCGCCGCGTGCGCTTTCTGCGCCAGCACCAGGAACACCGCCTGCGCTGCGTCATCGGCATCAGCGGAGCCGAGTTGACGGCGGCAGGACCGATGGACGAGGCCGGCATGTCGGCGGACCAGGAGCGCGAGCGAGGTCTCTTCGCCCGCCAACCAGCGGTCGAGGAGGTCGGCATCGGTCGGCTGGGGTGGAAGGGGTGGAAGGGGTGTCATGGACGTGGTACTCATGGTTGATACCACGTCCTGTACGCCCGCGCCTGACCGTTGCCGTCTTTCTGGGAAGCCGACCTCCATTGCGACAGCGAACGGACCCGCCGAGCCGAGCATAAGCCAAAGCCGCTCAAGTAACCGGGCGCAGATCGCACCATCGCTGACGTCAATGACCGGAACAGGCAGACCGCGGTTCGCGGCGGCGAGACATCACACCGCGAGACGCGCGAATCCGGTCACGGTCAGGCCGTGCCGCTTGGCGTACTTCTCGACGGTCTCGCCCTTTTCGGCGTCGAGCAGCATCTCCTGCTCGAGCAGCACGTTCTCCTTGAAGAAGCGGCCGAGCTTGCCCATCACGATCTTGGGGCGCATCGCTTCGGGCTTCGACTGCACCTCGGGCGTGGCGAGGAGGATCTCCTCCTCCTTCTTCACCAGGGCGGGATCGATGCTGGAACGATCGAGCGACGCGGGCGCCGGATTCGCCGAGGCGACATGCAGCGCGATCATGCGCAGCTTCGCCGCGTCGCCGGTGCCGCTGACCAGGGTCGCGATCTTCCCGCCGTGGTTGTAGCCGACCACGGTCGCGCCTGTGAGCTGCTTCACCTTGGCGATCTGCAGGTTCTCGCCGATCTGCTGGATCTTGCCGGCGAGCGCATCGACCACGCTCTGGCCGCCGATCTTCCCAGTCTTGAGAGCGTCGGCGCTGTCGGCACCGCTGGCGAGTGCCGCGTCGGCCAAGCCCTTGACGAATTCCTTGAAGACATCGTTCCCGGAGACGAAATCGGTCTGGCACGACAGCAGCACGATCGCTCCGGCGCCGGTGCCGACCGCCATGCCGAGGCCGCCGTTGGTGGTTTCGCGGCCCGCGAACTTGTCGACGGCGGCAAGGCCCTGCTTGCGCAGCCAGTCGGTGCCGGCGGTGATCCAGGCGTCCTCGGACTTCGCATCGGCCTTGGTCGCCTCGAGCGCCTGCTTGCACTTCATCATCGGCAGGTTGGTGCGGTCGCGCAGCGTCATCACGAGCTTGGCGGTGATTTCCGGCTGGGGCTGGTTCATGGCAGACTCGGTGTGTCGGTGGGGATGGACGGACGGAGGAGCCGAGGACGACGGCCTAGCCGCGTCCTCGGCGTTGATCACCGCGCGATCACGCGGGCTTGGCGACTTCGGCGGCCGGCGGCTCGGCCTTGATGTTCTGCTCCGAACGGCCCTTCGCATAGCCTTCGAGCAGGACCTTGACCACCGCCTGGATGGAGCGGATGCCGTCATCATTGCCGGGGATCGGCAGATTGACGAGCTCGGGATCGGTGTCGCTGTCGATCAGGCCGATGATCGGGATGTTGAGGCGCTGGGCCTCGCGCACCGCGCTCATCTCCTTCTTCGGATCGACGATGAACAGTGCATCGGGCATCTTGTTCATGGTGCGCACGCCCTCGAGGTTGCGCAGGATGCGGCGGCGCTCGCGGCCGTGACGGGCCTGCACCTTCTTCGATTCGCGGATGTACTCCGGACGGGCCATCTCCTTCTCGATGTCGTCGAGACGGCGGATCGAGGCGCGGACGGTTTCGAAATTGGTCAGCGTGCCGCCGAGCCAGCGCTCAGCGACGTAGGGCATGCCGGTGGCGCGCGCGGCGTCGCGCACGACCTCCTTCGCCTGGCGCTTGGTGCCGACGAAGAGCAGGACCTTGTTGGCCTTGCCGAGCTTGGCGGCGTAGTAGTACGCCTGGATCAGGCCGCGGACGGTCTGCTTGATGTCGATGATGTGGATGGAATTGCGCTTCCCGAACAGGTAGGGCTTCATCTTCGGGTGCCAGAGGCTGGCTGAACTTCCGAAATGAACGCCCGCTTCGAGCAATTCCTTGACGTTGACGATGGCCATGTGGACTCCGAGCCCCCCTCTGCACGGAAGGCTGGTTGGGACGCGCGCGATGGGGTTGCCCGGGTGGAGCCGCCGGCGCGCTCCCGCGGTCCGATGACGGCGACCGATCTGGAAGCGGCGGAACCACCCCACCGGCCAGGCGGCCGGCATTCAGGGGAGGCGAACCATATGGATCGAGCGCCTTGGGGAAAGGCGTTTCTGCGCCGTTCGCCGGGCGCAGGCAAGCGCTGAGAGAATAGCGGTGCCTTTGGCTTTGGCTTTGGCTTTAGCTTTAGCCCAAGCTTAAGCGCTCGCTCGAGCTACGGCTCCATCGAGCTCGTCCCCTCACCGGCCGATCGGCCGCACCCGCTCCTTGCCCGCCCCCTCCGGGCCATCCTCGACGGTAGCGAGTTGGGCCTCGTCGAGCGATGTCCTGACCCATTCGACCGCGATGCCCTCGGCCTCGAGCACCTGGCGCAGGTGCCGCGCGCTGAGGGCTTCGCCCGAGACCATGGCGCCCTGGTCGCCGCGCACGAAGCGGATGCGCTGAGTCTTCGCCAGCGCTGACACCACCAGCAGGAAGGATGTGCGCTGCTCGCGCGTGAGCGGGCGCGCGAATGCCGCCTCGAGACGCATGGTCATGGCGCGATCGTACCCCAGCGGACCGCGCCCTCAATGTCGGAGCCCGCGCTCCTTGAGGGACGGTGGTGCGGGCCGAGGATGCGCGCATGGACGACCTCGCGCTGCCCCTGAGCTTCAAGCCAGTCTACCAGACCATCGTCTGGGGCGGACGGCGGATGGCGGCCTGGCGCCATGATCTGCCCGAGGGGCCGATCGGCGAAAGCTGGGATCTCAGCGACCATCAGCGCGGGATGTCGGTGGTCGCCACCGGCGCGCTCGCCGGATCCACGCTGCGCGACCTGACCACGCGCTTCGGCAAGAAGCTGGTCGGCGGAAGCTACGTCGATGGCGACTTCCCCCTGATGGTCAAGCTCATCGACGCCAATGACCGGTTGTCGGTCCAGGTCCACCCGGATGACGCGCTCGCGCGTTCGCTCGGGGTGGGCGCGCGCGGCAAGACCGAATGCTGGATGATGATCGAGGACGGCGGCGAACTCTACGTCGGGACGCGGCCCGGATGCGCGCGAGCGGACTTCGAGCGCGCGCTCGCGGACGGCACGCTGGCCGACCGGCTCAACCGGTTCCAGGCCAAAGACGGCGACTTCTACTTCCTGTCGGCGCGGACGGTCCACGCGCTGGGCAAAGGCTGCCTGTTGTATGAAGTCCAGCAGACCTGCGACGTCACCTTCCGCGTCGACGACTGGAGCCGCGTCGGCCTCGACGGAAAACCGCGGCCGCTGCACGTGGCGGAGTCGCTCGCGACCATCGACTTCGCGGCGAAGGGAACCGGGCCGGTCCACGCACCGGAAGCCGCGCATCCCGCAGGAGGGAGCGTGCGCCGTCTCGCCCAGTGCGAGCACTTCATCGTCGAGGAACGGCGCGCGCAGCACACCGGCGGCGGCGGCGACGGGATCTGCTCGATCGTCATCTGCCTGGGCGGCAGCGGCATGCTGTCGACCGCCGCCGGCGAGGTGG
>JACDEN010000293.1 GCA_013816415.1 Planctomycetota bacterium | reverse complement strand
GGACAGAAGCGGATCCCGCGCACACCGCCCGCATCCAGGGCATCCTCGCCGCCAGCTCGGCGATCACCCACGAAGGGTCGCACGTCCTCGACTATGCCGCCGGCTGGATGCGCTCGCCGCTGGTGCGCGCCAGCGCCGAAGCGGTGCGCACCGACCCGCGCCTGCGCGGTCCGAATCTGTGGGATGCCCGCCTGTCGACCGCCGATGGGTCGCTGCTGTGCGTGCGCATCGGCTGGATGTTGCCGAGCATGCCACCGTCATCGTTGCGCCTGAGCGGTCCCGGCGGATCGCTCACCTGCGATCTCGGAAGCGGCGCGGCGACGCTCCGCCTCGGCACGGGTCATGAGGAGATCGACCTGGGACGACCGACGCAGGAATGGGCCGCGCAGCTCGATGTCTTCGCGGAAGCGATCGATCGCGGACGCGCGGAGATCGCGACGGTGGATGACGGCATGCGCGCGTTGGCCGCTTCGGAAGCCTGTGAGCGCTCGGCGCGGACGCTCACCCCGGTGGCGATCCCGCAGCCCGCGCTGCGGGCCGCGACCGCCTGAACCTCACGCGAGGTTCAAGAGCGGCAGCGACTCGCGGTTGACCAGCCCCTCGAGCACGCGCGGCGCGATCGGCGGCAGTCCGTGCGTTCCGGCGTAGGTGTTCATTCCGAGGATCGCCGCCGCGGTCTGCGCGACGGTGGTGAACGGATAATCGGACCCGAACAGCAGTTTGTGGTCGGCGCCGTACTCCTCGGCCATCTTCAGCGCCTGGTAGAACTGGTACGGCCGGTAGTGCAGCGCCGAGATGTCGGCGTACACGTGCGGCTGCTTGCGGATCAGGCTGACGCACTCGCCGAGCCACGGGTGGCCCATGTGCGCGATCACGATCACCAGCTGCGGGAAGCGGTAGGCGATGTCCTCGAGCAGGATCGGATTGGCGTACTTCAGCGGCGCCGCGAGCGAGAAGGTGGTGCCCTGGTGCACGATGATCGGCAGGCGCTGGCGTTCGGCGTAGGCGTAGATCTCCATCAGGCGCGGATGGTCGGGCGGCACACCCTGGTAGGTCGGCCCGAGCTTGATGCCGCGCATGCCCAGCTCGAGGTGGCAGCGCTTGATCTCGCCGACCGGGTCGTGGTCGAACAGCGGATCGGCGCTCATGAAGCCGATCAGCCGGCCGGGATCCGCGGCGACCAGGCCGGCGACGCGGTCGTTGTCGACGTGCATGCCGACATTCTTGGCGCGCAGCCCGAACACGATCACGCGGTCGGCGCCGCTGGTCCCGGCGGCGTGGCGCTCGGGCACGATGTCGAGGTTGTCGATCGCCTGCGCGGTGCCGCCGGCACGGCGCAGGTCCTCTTCGACCATCGCATCGAGATCGTCGGCCTTGGACCAGAAATGCGAATGCACGTCGACGATCATGGTGTGGTTCCCCGGGGGTCGTAGGCGATGGCTTCGATCTCGACGCGGATCGCGGATGACAGGCAGCGCATGACCGTGGTGCGCGTCGGATACGGCTCGGGCAGGCATTCGCGCCAGATGCGGTTGTATTCCGCGAAATCGCCCTCGTCGCGCAGATAGCCGCGCGCCGAGACCACGTCCTTCAGATCGAGACCGGCCGCGACCAGCGCCTGGCGCAGATTGCCGAGGGTGCGACGCATCTCGTTCTCGAAGCCGTCGGCGACCACCTGTCCGTGCTCGTCGATCGAGGCCTGACCGGACAGGAACACCAAGGGTCCCGCGCGCACCGCATGCGAGAACGGCAGCTGGCGCGACAGTCCGGGGGCGGTGACCACCTGGCTCGCTGATGGCATCAGCGCCCCGCCGCGGCTGCCGTGGCGGGCCAGCAAGAGGTCACGAGCGCATTCAGCGACTCCGCGACCGCCGTGATGATCGCCTGACCCTTGGCCGCGGTCGCGAGCGTCGGCTTGCCATACACACCGCAGGTGGTCATGCGGTGGAACGGCGTGGCGAGGGTCGCGGCGGATCCATCGAGCAGATCCCCGCGCAGCTGCGGCGCCGTCGGCAGTCGGCCGTCATCGCGCGCGAGCGCCATCGCCACCAGCTCGGGGCGGGTCGCCAGGAGGATGCTGGTCTCGAACTCGCAGGCGTGGCCTATGCTCGGGAAGGCGCCCTCGACCAGCGGCCGCAGGCGCTCGTTGGCGATCCGCCACCACGAGGTGAAGACCACCTCGGCGTCCGGCCAGCGCTGCGCCGCGCGCTCCGCGATGGTGCCACCGACCGCCTGATTCCCGCCATGGGTGTTGAGCACGACGATGCGCTTGAATCCGCTGCCGATGACCGAGCCGAGCAGATCGAGGACGACCTCGGCGAAGGTGGTATGCGACAGGCTGAGGGTGCCGGGGAATCCCTTGTGGTGCTCGCTGCAGCCGATGGCGACGGTCGGCAACACCAGCAGGCGACCGCCGCACATGCGATCGGCCGCGGCGACCAGTTCATCGGCGATCATGGTGTCGGTGCCGACCGGCAGATGCGGTCCGTGCTGCTCGACCGCGGCGATCGGCAGCACCACCGGCGTCTGCTTGGACAGGGTCCCGAGCTCGGGCGACGAGAGGTGATCCCAGCGCATGTCAGGTCTCCAGGGGCAGGTAGCCGACGAAGCCGACGATCTTCCATCCACCGGCGAGACGGTGCAGTCGGTACAGCGACTGCTGCGAGGTGCGGGCGACGCGTCCATCGCCGAGCACGCGCTCGTCGCGGAACTTCTTGTGCGCCAGCGCGCGGTCGCCTGAGATGTCGATGCGCTCGAGGCTGGTCATCGCCTCGATGAATCCGAGCGGTGTGATGTGGACCAGAGGCAGGACGCCGAGATCGCGGTGCATGCGCAGCCAGTCGTCGCGGTAATCCGCGAGGCGGGGATAGGCAAGGGTCCAGCGGTCGGGATCGTGTGAGCGGTGGGCGTGGATGCCCTCGAAGCCCCCCTCGTGGAAATCCCCGGCGACGCGGTCCCAGTCACCATCCACGAAGGCGGCGGTATCGCGTGGGACCAGCATCTCCCAGATGGCGGATCGGTCGCGGTCGGTGGCGGGGAACGGGCAGGTGGTCATGGCCGCCAGGGTAGGCGGCCCCGGCGTCGGGCAAGGTATTTATTTTGTCTTTTCGAAATTATTAATTAAGACCTGGCCTGACGCGCTGCGCCCGTGCGGCCGGCCCGTCCCCGAGGTGCCCATGAGGCTCGTCCAGCTCTGTCATCCAGATCACGGACGGGCCGTCGCCGTCGTCGACGGAGCGGCGCTCCACCCGCTGCGCACCCATCGCACGGTGCGCGATCTCGCGCGTGCGGCGATGCGCTCGGGACGGGGGCTGGCGGATGTCGCCCGCGCCGATGTCGAGGCCACCGCGCTCGACTACGATGCGATCCATGGCGGACGATCCCCCTGGCGCCTGCTTCCGCCGATCGACCATCCCGATGAATCGGCGCGCTGCCTGGTGACCGGCACCGGCCTGACCCATGTCGCCAGCGCAAGGCAGCGCCAAGCCATGCATGCCGCCGCCGGCGCGTCGACGGCGCCGACCGACAGCATGCGCATGTTCGAATGGGGAGTCGCGGGCGGACGCCCGGACAGCGGATCGGTCGGTGTCCAGCCGGAGTGGTTCTACAAGGGCACCGGCGACATCCTGCGGGCGCATGGCGAACCGCTCGACGTCCCCGCGTTCTCCGGCGACGGCGGCGAGGAGGCAGAGATCGCCGGGTTGTATATGGTCGCGGACGACGGCAGCCCCCGCCGCATCGGCTTCGCGATCGGCAACGAGTTCTCGGACCACCGCATGGAGACCGAGAACTACCTGTATCTGGCGCCGTCCAAGCTGCGCACCTGCGCGCTCGGTCCCGAGCTCGTCCTCGATGCCGCCTGCTTCGCCGATGTGGCGGCGACGGTGTCGATCCGCCGCGGAGACGAGACGCTGTGGTCGAGCCGCGTCGCCACCGGCGAGGCGAACATGTCGCACTCGCTCGCCAACCTCGAGCACCACCATTTCAAGCATGCCGCGCACCGCCGCCCTGGTGACGTGCACGTGCACTTCTTCGGCGCCGACGCCTTCAGCTTCGGCGCGGGCGTTCGGTTGAATGACGGCGACGTGATGAAAGTTCGCTTTGAAGGTTTTGGTCGAACGCTGTCGAATCCGGTCGGGATTGATGACGCGGCGGATGCTGCCGTCGCCGTCACCCCTCTCGCCTGAACAGCCCGCACGACGAGGCCATCCGATGAAGGGTCGGTCTCGTCGCAAAGTGTTTTCACCTACGCGGTTGCGTTGCAAAATATTTTGCCCGCAATATGTTGAGCTTACGCGCAGACACCGGCGGCGCAATCCGGCGGTAAGGTTCTGCGCTCCGAATCCGGTGCGGGACGCGCGCATCATTCAGACAATGGTTAAGATATATAATTTTCAGTTTGAGGAGTTTTGGAATGAGCAAAGCGGTAATGGCGGCGATGTACACCATCTTAATGTTTGCGGGAGCGGCGACGGCTCTCGCGCAGGTTCCCGCGCCGCAAGCGCCTCCGGGGCAATCAGGCTCAGGGCGACAAGGGGCGCGCGGCGGCGGCCAACAGCCGATGCCTCCGGGGCCCAATCCGAATTCTCAATACCGTCTGGGGCCCGACTCTCTGCCGCAGGAAGGCGTCCCGAAGGGCGAGATTCGCGGGCCGTACACGCTGCCAAGCAGCGCTTATCCCGGAACTCAACACACGTATTGGG
>JACDEN010000292.1 GCA_013816415.1 Planctomycetota bacterium | reverse complement strand
ACGCCGCGCAAATGCGCGGCGGCAGCCAGGTATTCGTCATGGTCCGGCAGATGCTCGAGCATGACCGGCAGGTCGGGATCGAGCTTGGAAAGTTCTCGCAGCAGCCGCGCATGATCGAGGGCGCCCAGGCCGGGCCGCACCTCCTCGATCTTCACGGTCAGCCGTTCCGCGATACGGGTGTCCTTGCAGTGGACGCTCCGGATGTGCGGCCCGAGCTTGGCGATGAAATCGGCGATCATCTCGCCATTGCGGAAATACAGCTGCGGACTGCACACCAGATTCACCGGATCGAAATGGGCGGCGAACATCGGACGATCGACCGCTGCGATCAGTGCGAGGTAGCTGTCGGCGGAGTCTGGATACATCCAGGGCATGGTCTCGAGGGTGTACGCGGTGCGGGTCGGCCGCACGTCGTCGATGATGGAGCGCACGGTCTCGACCACGAGATCGAAGGTGTCGCCGGTCAGGTTGCGAGCGTCCGGCCCATCCCAGACCGGTCCGCGCGAGCCCGAGATGTTCACGCAGCAGCGCGCTCCGACCACCTCGCCGAGCGCCAGCATGCGCCGGCAGTGGTTCAGGGCCTTGGTGCGCTTTTCCGGATCCGGGTCGATCGGATTGCTCCAGGAGCCGACCTCCGCGATCACCAGGTCGGCGCGGGCGAGCTCCAACGATATCGCGCGATGGGTGTCCTCGGGAAGATCGGTGGGCGCCTGGTAATACACCGCGCGATAGCCGTCGGCCCGCGCCTGCTTCACGTAGTCATCGGTTTTGGTGGCATCGCTGAAGACCGGTCCGCCAAGGCGCATGGACCTGAGCCTACGCAGGCGCAGGCGCCTCGGCCATGGCGGCGATTCCGCCGGCGCATGTCGTGGACTATCGCTGTGCGCTGGAGCCGGTATTTTCCGGCATGCAGCCGAAGACCCTGATCCGCAGCGCAGCGGCGGCCCTCGCCGCGCTGGGCGCGCTGTCGGTGATCGCGGGCCTGACCGCTGACTGGTCGTATGCCGGTCAGCTCTGCCGCCACTGGTCCGCGCACGCCGCGATCGCCATGCTTCCGGGGCTGTGGGCGTTCGGACGGCGTCCGGCCTGGGGCGTGGTGATGCTGCTCATCATCACCGCCGGGGTCCGTCCCTGGCTGGCGCCGGCATTCGCCGCGCGCGCGCCTGCGGCCTCGGGTACATCCATCACCGTCGCCACCGCCAACGTCCTCTCACGCAACCAGCGGCGGGCCGAGGCGATCGACCGCGCCTGCGCCGCATCTCCGAACCTGCTCTGCCTGCCGGAGGTGATGCCGGTGGATCGCGACGGCCTGCGCAACGATCCGCGCTGGCCGCACCAGGTGTGGGCCTCGCGGATCTCGGGACTGGCGCTGTTGAGCAGCCGCGCTTACCGCTTCCAGAAGATCCATCCCAACGACGGCAATCCCTTCATCGAGGTGGTCGTCGACCTCGATGGCCGGCAGGTGCGGGTGCTCGCCGTGCACGCGGCCTCGCCGCGCAATGTCCACGACACCCGGGAGCGCAACCAGGAGCTGCTGCGCTTCGCCGTGCTGGTGACGCAGGATGACAAGCCCGCGCTGCTGCTCGGCGATTTCAACGACACCGTCGCCGATCCCAATTGGACGCGCTTCTGCGCAGCCGCGCAGGTGCTCAGGCCCGCGGGCTCTGAGCCAGCGTCCTGGCCGTCGTTCCTCGGTCCGTTCGGAATCACCATCGATCATGTGGTGGTGCGGCGGCTCGCCGTCGATCCGCCGACGGCAGTCTGGCTGCCGGGGAGCGATCATCGCGGTCTGCTCACGCGCGTGTCGCTGCTGCCCGGCGATCAGCCTCCGGCGTCGGGCCAGCCGCTGCGCACCGCGAATGGAGGAAGCGGAGCCGGCCCCGAATGGAAAACCGCGTCCTTCAGGACATCCGCTCCGGAGAGCAGCGAGACGGACGTGGCCTCGGGCATCCCCTCCTCGAACACGCTGACGCCGGAGCGCCTGAGCGACAGGTGCGAACGATGAGCGGCGAGGACGATCGATGAACCTGCCATCGGTGCGCCGGCGAGCGGGTGATCGCTCGGCTGCGCGCCGGGACGGGTGATGGTGAGATGGCCGGGAGCGAACTGCAGGCGCAGGCGCTCGCCCTGCGCGTCGATCACCGCCAGTTCGACGCGTTCGGCCGCATCCTTCCACGCGATGGTCGCTGCGAACGACCATTCCGGAACGCGCGGTCCGGAAGCCGCGCCCGTGGCAGCCGGCGCGAGCGAGTGCATCCACGGGAAGCGGCTGCCGGCCTGCGCCATGTCTTCGGCCGCGAGCGTCAGCCCGGTGATCGCGGCACGGCCGCGCGCGACCGCGGTCGTGCTGTGGTTGTCCTCGACCAGCATGGCGACCACCGCGCCGGTCTCGATGCGCAGCGTATCGTCGGGCAGACCGCACACGAACGGGGCGGAGGCCGAGATCCAGGCAGCGCCGTTGGTCAGCGACAATCCCGCGGTCTGCGCGACGGCATTCGCGGGTCCGGCGACGACCGCGCGCGAGCCGTCCTTCCAGGCCAGGCACAGCTGGCTGCCGGAGGGCACCACCACTTGCCGGCGATCGATCGCGGTGCCCGGTACCAGCGGAGCGCCGCCGAGGGTCGCCTCTCCCTGGACCTCGGCCACCGTGCAGACGGTCTCGTTCGCCGCCGCCTGGCTGCGCGACGCCACCGCCATCGCGCCGAGGAAGATCAGTGCCGCGAGGACCAGCAGGGGCCACATCGGCAGCTGGCGCCGCGCCTCGGCAGTCGCCACCGGCGCGAGACCCGCCGGTTTGCCGCCCATGCGCTCGCGCATCGCGTTGGTGAAGCGGTCGCTCCGGCCGATGGTCGAGATCTTGTGCCGGATCTCGTCCTGGAAGACCGCGCCCATCCCCGAGCGCAGGTCCGTCACCACTCCGAGCTGGAGCCACGCCACGCGCGCCGCGGCGGCGCCGGTGTCTCCGGGCTCGCGCAGGTAGTCGTAGAATTCGCGCAGCTCCTGGTCGGCGAGCTCGCCGAGCGCGAATCCCACGGCCAGCTCCGAGACGCGCGCCTCGCGGTTCTCGGTTGGAGTCGCCGGGCTTGGCATTGGAGTCGGCTCGCTCACGGCTGCGTTCCCTCGAGGCGGCGCTCGGCACACTCCTTGAGCTTGCGCTGCAGCCGGGAGAGGCGCTGACGACACGCGTCCGGCCGGATGCCCATGGCCTCGGCGGCGGCGTCGCTCGAGAGGCCGTCGGCGTGCACCAGTTCGAACAGGCGCCGGTGCTCGTCTCCGATCTCGGCCATGCACGCCTTGAGCGCGCCCAGCCGGTCGGTCTGCACCGGATCGTCGCCCGGCTGGTGGCGCAGCAGTTCCTGGCGCACCAGTTCGCGCAGATGCCGCCGGTCGCGATCCTGGCGCCGATGGTATTCCATCAGCTGGCTGCGCGCGATGGTGATCAGCCAGGCGCGCGGGCTCGATCCAGGACGGTACTGCTCGCGCTTCATCCACGCGCGAGAGAGGGCCTCCTGGGCCAGCTCATCGGCGAGCTCGGGATCGGCGGTCTCGCGCAGCATGGTCGCACGGATGAGGTGGTGGCAATTCTCGACCACCTGGGCGAAGGCCTCCTGGTCGCCGGTCTCACGCGCGCGCGTCATCCACCCGTCGAGATCGTCCACTCCCCCTCCCCGCACCACTGTTCCTTCCGGATCGGGACCTGCAATCGCGCCATGCGGATTGAACCCACGGCCCAGGTCACACCCTGGCCGATCTTCCGTTACCCCCGAGCGAGACCCCCCATGCCAGGCGAAGCCACCGTTCCCGCGAAGCCGTCCGAAGCCGAACTGGTGGCGAAGCTGTCGCGCGCCCGCACCGACCTCACCGACGAGATGCGCAAGATCATCGTCGGCCAGCAGGAGGTGCTCGAGCAGCTGACCCTCGCCATCCTGTGCCGCGGCCATTGCCTGCTCGAGGGCGTGCCCGGGCTCGCCAAGACGGTGATGGTGCAGACCCTGGGCCGGGTGCTCGACCTGTCGTTCAGCCGCATCCAGTTCACTCCCGATCTGATGCCGTCGGACATCACCGGCACCGACATCATCCAGGAGGATCCCGAGACCGGGCGCCGCCAATTCGAATTCCTGCAGGGTCCGCTGTTCTCGAACCTGGTGCTCGCCGACGAGATCAACCGCACGCCGCCCAAGACCCAGGCAGCGCTGCTCGAAGCGATGTCGGACCGCCGGGTGACCTGCCGCGGACGCACCTACGAACTGCCTGATCCGTTCTTCGTGCTCGCGACCCAGAACCCGATCGAGCAGGAGGGCACCTACACCCTGCCCGAGGCGCAGCTCGACCGCTTCATGTTCCTGGTCAAAGTCGGCTATCCGTCGAAGGAGGAGGAGCGCGAGATCCTGCGGCGGACCACCGGCGGCGCGCAGCAGACGCTCAACCGCATGTTCACGGCGAAGGAGATCGTGCAGCTGCAGGACCTGGTGCGACAGGTGCCGGTCGCCGAACAGGTCTACGCTTACGTCGTCGACCTGGTGCAGGCGACGCGTCCGAAGATCGGCCAGGTCGAGGACGCGACCAAGTGGCTGCAGTGGGGCGCGGGCCCGCGCGCGGGCCAGATGCTGATCCTCGGGGCGAAGGCGCGCGCGCTGCTGCACGGACGATTCCACGTCACCACCGAGGACATCGCCGCGCTCGCCAAGCCGGTTTTGCGCCACCGGGTGGTGC
>JACDEN010000291.1 GCA_013816415.1 Planctomycetota bacterium | reverse complement strand
TCCCCGCACCGTGTCCCTGTCGCTCGCCGAGGCGGGAACGATGAGGATGCAGGCGGAGCACGGAGCGTCGTTCGCGATGGACCTCGTCGTCCGGTGGCGGTGGCCGCGCCATCTCGGCGGCGGGTCCGGCATTGCCAGCGGGCGCTGTCCACCGCGCGCCTTGCTGCCCTTGGAGTTTCCGGTGCGCGCCGGCGCGCGCGGCGCGGCTGGGATCGAACCGCCGTTCGCGTCCTGGTCGCGCTGGGGACTGGTCGACCGCATCGCTCCCGTCGGCGCACCCACCGAACTGATGGTGCTGCCGAATCTGGCGGCGGTGCGCCGGCTGCATCAGCAGCTCAACGCCTATTTCCTCCGCGGGCAGGGAAGCCGCATGGCTCCGCGGATCGGGCAGGGTCGCGAATTCGACCGCCTGCGGGATTACGTCGCGGGCGACGATTACCGGCATCTCGCCTGGAAGGCATCGGCGCGCCGCGGACGGCTGATCCTGCGCGAATTCCGCGTCGAGCGCTCGCAGGATGTCCTGCTGTGCATCGACCGCGGCCATCGCATGGCGGCGGTGGTCCACGGGCCCGGCGGTCCGCTGTCGCGCACCGATCATGCGGTGAACGCGGGCGTGCTGTCAGCCTGGCTGTGCAACCGCTGCGAAGATCGCGTCGGGATGCTGTCGTTCTCCGCCGACGTCCAGCGCGGAGTGGTGCAGGGCCGTGGATCCACCCACCTGGCTGCGATCACCCGCTTCGCCACCGGCATCGCGCCGTCGTGGACGCACACCGACTATCGCCAACTCGCGGCGCACCTGCGCCGCCGGCTGCGCCAGCGCACCCTGGTCATGATCGCGACGGTGCTGCCGGAGCGAGGCGACCACGGAGAGCTGCTGACGGCGGTGCGCATGCTCGCTTCCAGGCATCTGCCCCTGGTGCTGGTGCTCGACGACGGAGCGCTCGCGCACGAAGCCCAGGCGCTTCCGGACGACGCCGCGGGTCTGAGCCGCACGCTCGTCGCGAACGATCTGGTCGACGGCCGCCGCCAGCTGATCAAGGAGCTGCGGCAGCTCGGAGCGCTGGTCGTCGAGACCACGCCGGCCGATTCGGGCGTCGCCGCCGTGAATGCCTACCTCGACGTCAAACGCCGGCAGCTGCTCTAGCAGGATTCCGATGATGCCGATGAACAGCATCCTATGAACGCTCCTCGCCGCCGTGCGCTCGCGCTCGATATCGAGACCTTCATCTCGACGCGGCAGCAGCGCTGGCGCGACCTCGAGCAGATGCTCGACCGGTTCAACGACGGGCCGGATGGCCGCATCGGCCGCGCGCGGGTGCTCGAGCTGGTGCGGTTGTACCGGCTCGCCTGTTCGGACCTCAACCAGGCGCGCACCTATACCGCCAATCCTGAACTGCTCGGACGACTCAACCAGCTGGTCGGGCGCGCCTACCGCGTGGTCTACCAGGAGCCGCCCGGACGACGCGTGGCCGGAGCCATCCGCCGATTCCTGTTCGAGGACGCGCCGCTGACCTTCCGCCGCGAAGCGCGGTGGGTGCTCGCCGCGGCCGGCATGCTGCTGCTCGGCGCGATCGTCGGATTCGCGGCGGTGCTCTCGGATCCGGCGAACGGGGAAGCGATCATTCCCGGCGACTTCTTCACCGAGAGCCCGGCCGACCGGGTCGAGCATATCGAGCAGGAGGGGGAGCGGATCGACAGCGTGGGCAAGGCGGCGGCGTTCGGTTCGCAGCTGTACACCCACAACATCCAGGTCTCGTTCATGACCTTCGCCGCGGGCGCGTTGTCCATCGTCGGAGCCTGGGCGCTGCTCTTCTTCAACGGCATGCTCCTGGGAGCGGTCGCCGGGATGTACCTGCTCGACGGCGTCGGCACCTTCTTCATCGCCTGGGTCGGTCCCCATGGCGCGCTCGAACTGCCTGCGATCGTCTTCGCCGCTGCGGCCGGACTCAAGCTCGGCGACGCGTTCCTGATTCCCGGGGATCGCGGCCGCCCGGAGGCGCTGCGCGCCGCCGCTCCGGCCGTCTGCCGCATGCTCGTCACCGCCGCGCTGGTGCTGGTGTGCGCCGGACTGATCGAGGGATCGTTCTCGCAGTTCTCGTCGAAGACCGTCCCGTACGCGATCAAGATCGTCGTGGCCGCCGCCCTGTTCATCGCGCTGTGCTTCTGGCTGTTCATCGAACGCCGACGGAAGGACGCATGAGCGCCGCCGCCGCGCCCCTCGAGGTGCTCAGTCCCGAGCATGT
Organism: Planctomycetota bacterium; assembly: GCA_013816415.1. Taxonomy (GTDB): domain Bacteria; phylum Planctomycetota; class UBA11346; order UBA11346; family UBA11346; genus JACCZE01. The sequence goes on along the minus strand of JACDEN010000291.1, from coordinate 2,510 downwards.
CGCGATCATCCTCACTCCGGCCGGTCTGGGCCGGCGTTTCGCGGCATTCGTGGTCGACCTGTCGCTGATCCTCGGAGCGACGGGCCTGGTCAGCGCGGTGTGCCACGTGCTGCCCGGCGCGCTCCTGGCGATCATCGCGCCGACCACGACGTTCCTGCTGTTCTGGGGCTACCACGTGTGGTTCGAAGTCCGCCATCGCGGACAGTCCCCGGGCAAGCGCATCGCCCGTCTGCGCGTCGTCGATGCGCGCGGACTGCCCATCGCCTTTCCCCAATCGCTGGTGCGCAACCTGGTCCGCGCCCTGGACATGGTCCCGTTCGGCGGGCTGGGACTCGCGTCGTTCCTGCTCGACCCCCACCATCGCCGGCTGGGAGACCTCGCCGCCGACACCCTGGTGGTCGAGGAGCTGCAGCGATCCGATGCGGATACCCGCGGGCTGCGCAGCCGCCGCGACAACAGCCTGGATACGCCGAGGCTGCGCCTGCTGGCGAAGCACCGCGTCTCGCTGCCCGAGCGCGAGTTCCTCCTGGAGTTGTGCCTGCGCTCCGAGCGCCTCGACCCGGACGCACGCTACGATCTGTTCGAGTCCGTCGGCGATCACTTCCGCGCTCGGCTGGCCATCGAGGACCAGCGCCTCAGCGGCGAGAATCTGGTCCGCAGCCTGGTCGCGCTCTGCTACGATCGTTCGGAAGGATGATTGCCTCCGGTCGCTAGGCCCTAGAAAGCGGTATCAGGAGATCTCATGCCGTGTCTCAACCATCCCGACGTCATCACCGGACTCGAAAACTGCTCGCGTTGCGGCAAGGAATTCTGCGGCGATTGCGTCATCACCCTGCGCGGCCAGACGATCTGCGCCGCCTGCAAGGCCGAGAAGGTGCAGGACATCAAATCAGGGGCTGAGACCGGCGAACTCGATGCGGCGAGCCGCGGCGCGCGGTTGGGGGCGGCGATCGTCGACACCCTGGTCGCGGTGGCGATCATCCTGCCGCTGTTCTTCGCCCTCGGCGTCTTCAGCCACGTTCCACCGAAGGTGGGTTCGCCGATGTGGCTGACCCAGAACGTGCTTCCTGCCGTCCTGTTGATGATCTACGAGGCGCTGATGCTCAAGGCGCGCGGCCAGACCCTCGGAAAGATGGCGCTCGGACTCAAGGTGGTGACTCCCGACGACGGCGAGATCACCGCGGGACAGGCCTGGGGACGCGCGGCCTCGCGCAGTCTGATGGGACTCACGCAGATCCTCGGCCTCGTCGACGCGCTGTTCGTCTTCTCGAAGCCGCGCACCTGCCTGCACGACCGCATCGCCAAGACCCGCGTCGTGAACTGGAAGCGGTAGATGGCAGCAGCGGCCGCGCGGACCCGTTCCTCTCGCCGCAAGCGGAGGAACCGGTTCGTCGGCGCGGCCTGCCCGCGCTGCGCGTCGCCGCTGGGGCCGTCGCAGCGGACGACCGGAACGCACCGCTGCGGCGCATGCCGGATACCATTCGAAGCCACGGCATTCGCAGCGCTCGAGGACCGCGTCCGGATGCCTGAGACGGGCGCGGCCATCGGTTCGGGAACGCCCTGCGCCCGCCACGCGCGCAACCAGGCAGCCGCCTCGTGCGAACGCTGCGGCGCGTTCATGTGCGAGCTCTGCCGCATCGACTGCGATGGCAAGGCGCTGTGCTCGACCTGCTTCGAGCGCATGGAGGCCGAGGGGTCGCTGCCCAGCGTCCGCCGGACCATGCGCAATTACAACGGCATGGCCTTCCACCTGTCGCTCTATGGCGTCCTGCTGTTCATCATCGGATGGATCATCGGCCCGGTCGCGATCTGGCTCGCCATCAAGGGAACCCTGCAGAACCGCCGCAATGGCGAGCGCGTGTCGCAGACCGCCGGCATCATCGCGATGGTCGTCGGAACCCTGGACACCGTCGGCGGCATCCTGTTCATGCTCGCCATGTTCGGAGTCTTCGGCAGATGAGCAGGCCAGCCGCGCGCAGACGTGAGAGGCTCGGCCACATCTTTTCGCTGGCGGAGCGCATGCATGTGTACCTGGGCGACGATGCGATCGAAGTCGACCTGGTCGACGGCTATGAGATCCAGCGCACGCGTGTCTTCTTCGCCGATGTGACGTTGATCACCATGCACCGCTGCCGCAGCCGCGCCAATCTGTGGATCATGGGATCGCTCATCCTGGTGATCCTCGCCTTCTTCCTGGCCGTTTCGCAGACCATTCCCGAAATGAAATCGGCCGACGACGTGGTCATGATCGTCGCGGCAGTCGTCTGTTCGCCATTCGCTGTGATGTTCCTGATGATGCTGCATCCGTCGCTGTACGTGACGGTCTTCGGCAAACGTACCAAGGCCTCGATGCGGTTCTCATTCCGCCAGGCCCATGGACGAAGGGTGTGCCTGCGGCTGTGCGACCTGGTCACGCGCCACCAGCAGGCGGAACGCGATCGCCGTGCGGCCCTGCCGGCAGCGGCGGTCACGGCGCAGCCTTTCGCGGCGCCGCCAGCGGACGGCCCGGC
>JACDEN010000290.1 GCA_013816415.1 Planctomycetota bacterium | reverse complement strand
CCTCCGCGAGAAAGACTTGGTGCCGGTGTCGAAGACCCAGTCGGGCTCCAACCATTCGAGGACGTCGTAGTGCGGAGTGAGCAGCACGACCTTGCCGGTGGTGCGGCGCCAGGCTTTGGCGAAGGCGAGCGCGCCAATGCGAGCGATCTGGCGGTCGACCACGCTGGTGAACTCGTCGACTACCGCCTGGGCCGGCGCCTCGACCACCAGGCGCGCGAGCATGGCGCGGAACTGCTCGCCCATCGATAGGGCGTGGAAGGGGCGCAGCCACGCCGGCACATCGCCAAGGCCGACACTGGCCAGAGCGGCGGTCACCGCGTCGAAGTCGGCGCCTGCACCGATGGCGTCGATGATCGGCACCTCGTTTGGCCAGGTCGGGGCGAAGAACGACTCGTGCCCGAAGAACTGCCGACCGATGCTGGTTTTCCCCGAGCCCGATGGGCCCACCACCACGCCGATCTTCCAGTCGCCGGCCGGGTCGAGATCAAGTTCGGCGTCGAGGTCGAAGGCAGCGCCGGACTCGGCGTTGAACAGACTTTTCACCCGCGCCGCCCGATAGCTGTTGGTCTCCGGACAGCGATTGCGGACGGCGATCTTCATACCGCGACCACGCGGCACTTGTGGCCAGCGGCCGACAACTCGTTGAACACCTGCTGCTGGTGGCCCGGGTCGGTGCATTCGACGATGACGGCGTAGCGCTCCTGGTATTCGAAGCCGTTCTCGGTGGCGCCGAGTTCGCCCTGGGTCGGTTTGTCGGTGGTCAGCCCAGCGAGGTAGCGATCCAACTCGGCCGTGTCGAATCCGGTCACGGCAACGAGGTCGGCTTCCTTGACCTTGGCCAACTCGGCGATCAGGAGTTCTTCGTCCCAGGTGGCCTCGTCATGCGTGCGATTGTCGGCCAGCCGGTAGGCGCGAACCTGGTCCGGGGTCAGGGTCTCGGCGATGTGGACCGGCACCTCGGCGAGGCCGAGCTTGCGCGCCGCGGCCAACCGGGTGTGGCCGACGATGAGCACGCCGTCGGCATCGACCACCAGGGGCTGCCGCCAGCCGAACGTGTGCAGCGAGGCACCGACCTTGTCGATGGCCGCCGGCGAAATGACGCGCGGATTGCCCTCGTAGACCCGGACTCGGTCAAGCTGCCACTGCTCGATTCGCATGGATAATCTCCGGAAGGAGCGGCTGTTCCCGGCGGGTTATGCCGGCACCGACCTACCGTCTTACTTACACCGCCGCCCGCAGAGGTTTCCCAGGCGCCAAGACTCTTGACAGGCCTGAGACGTTTAGTATTTAGTTCACAGACAAAAGGGCGACATGACCGGCAACAAGACGTTTGGACAGCGGATCAGGGATTTACGCGAGGAGCGGAAGGCCAAGGACCCCGCATTCTCGCTTCGCCGTTTTGCGGAAGCAGTTGATCTCAGCCCCACCTTCGTGAGCAAGATGGAGACGGGCGAGTTCGACCCGCCGGCTCCAGAGAAGATCAAGAAGATGGCGGAGCTCCTCAACGTAGACGCTGACGAATTGCTCGCCTTGGCCGGTCGCGTGGACCCGAAGCTGAACGAGATCATCAAAAAGCAGCCCAAGGCGATTGCAGATTTCCTGCGCACAGCGCAGGGACTCTCGGCCAAGCGCATTCAGGAGCTCACCGAGCAGCTCAAGGACGAGTCGAGGAAGGGCGGCAAGCGATGAAGGTGGATTTTCTAAAGAAGGAACAGATCGAAGCCGCGACCCTCGAGTTGATTCAGGCCTACGGCAAGAAATACGGCGAGGTGAGCCTCCCGGTCCCCGTCGAGGAGATGCTGGAATGTCACCTCGGGCTCAGCCTGGAGTTCGGCGATCTCAAGGACGTCACCGGTTTCGAGGATGTGCTGGGCGCCACCTGGATCAAAAACCGGCGCGTAGTCATCGATACGCAGTTGGATCCAACGGAGAATCCGGACAAGGTAGGTCGCTACCGCTTCACGCTCGCCCACGAGGTGGGCCATTGGCAGTTGCACCGAATCTACTTCGAGATCGATCCGCTGCAGCGCACCATCTTCGACGCCGCGACCTCGCGGCCCTCCATCGTCTGCCGTAGCAGCAACAAGGAGCCGATGGAGTGGCAGGCCGATACGTTCGCCAGCTACCTACTGATGCCCGCGCATCTGGTTGAGGCGGTCTGGCGCGAGGAGCATGGCTCTTCGGTCGCCTACCAAGCCGCCGGCGAAATCAGCGCGCTGGGTCAGCGTTTTGGCACCGAGCGGCCGACCATTGATATCGCCAAGCGCATGGCCGCCAGGTTCAAGACCAGTGGTCAGGCCATGCAGATCCGGTTGACGGAGTTGCGGCTGATCAATGCCGCGGCGCCTACAGCCACCATCTTCGATACGAAGTCCGCCACGTAGCAGGAACAATTCTGCCATGACGACCCAGCCATGTCCCAAGTGTTTAGCGTTTACTTATCAAACGACACTCCCTCTTTCCCAGGAGTCGCACCCATGAGCCTCAACACACCGCCACGCAGCGACCGCTAAATCCGTCGCCCTCTTCCATCCCAGACAACTCATGCAGCCCAGCGTAAGCGGGCTCAACCCACCAGGATTATCTCATGTCCCATTTCGAACCCCGCCGCATTTTCCGTCGCGCCCGACTGCAGACCCTCCGCGCCTACTTCGAACACAAGGGCATCGTCACCGATGTCGCCTGGGACGAGCTGGAGGACAACGACTGGCGGACGGTTGCCGACGCCTGGGCGCGTCTGGGCGACGAGATCAACGCTCAGGTGGCCGCCGACTTCTACGACTTCGATGTGATGGCCGAAGAGGCCGGAGTGCGGGCGTTGCTCGAGGTGTTCCAGATGATGGGCAAGGATTGGTCCTTGGCCCTGGCGGCGGTTGACGACCCGCTGGAAGGGGTCATGCGCGCGTTCATGGAGCAAACCGACCTCTGGAACTTGGCGACGCGTCTGGCCGTATCCGATACGCTCGCCCACAGCCGATCGCATCACCGATACGATGGCTTGCCGGGCTTTACGGCGGACATCGGTAGTGAGGCCTGCGAGCGCCTCCGCGAAGGACTCTCTGCATTCTTCCGCCGCGTCGAGGGTCGCGGTCAGCACGGCGTTGTCGAATCCGCCGAGCGTGCTGGCGGCGTCCGTCTGTTCACCGCCTACCTCTCGGACTACCCGTTGGCACGGGAGATTCTGGTGAATCGCCACGAACTCCAGCGTGCCGTGGATGCCGGGCGCGTGTTCACCTTGGTTGTTTCCTGCCCTACCAATGGAGGCGCGGTGGACATTAGCGCCAGCGGTGGCCGAAAGGTCCGTGACGAGATCCTGACGATCTTTGGCCGCAGCATGGACGAAGATCTCGAACTGGTGGTGGACCCGATGGCCCAAATCGGGCGCTACGAACTCAACCACCTGCGGCGTCGATGGACGCTGCCGTTCGACCCGACGGTGGTTGATGACGCGCGTATCCGATCGGTTCGTTTCCGCGTCATCGGTGGCGGTCGGCGTAGCGTCGAGATCAAGGCGGATCCCAACGAGAGTCCGCTGGATATCTACGAGGTGCTCACCAATTGGTTCAACCAGGAGCGGGTGCCGTCGACGAACATCGACTTCCAGTCGGTCACCTTCGCCGTGCGTCTTCCCGCGACTACCGGTCGCCTTCCGTGTTTCACATTCTACGCCACGCGCAGCGGATCGAGCAACGTGCGGAGCCGCAAGGAAGAATACCGCCGCATTGGCGAAAAACTCATTGAACAGTGGAGGATCTATGTTCCCCAGTCCGCTACCGGCACTGCAGGCGCTGGCCCCGCTTCCTGAACCGCGCCTCAGCGTTGCCGATCTGTCCGACTGGGATCCCGGAGTAGCCGTCGTCCTTCAGGGACTCGGCTTCCTGGTAGGACACGGGCTGGCGTGCAACGCCGTCTGTGCCAGCTGTGGCGCGGTGCATCGTTTCGAGCGGCTACCGAATAAGCCTGCGCTGTTCGCCGCCGGCTGCCCCGACGCCGGACTGGTGACCAGGGCCGCCGAGTGCCTGCAGGACTGGACCATCGCCCACGCCAGTCTGGCAACCTGGATCGGCGCGCAGATGGGCGCGAGCGGTGATCCGCAGGAGGTGCTTCCGGGACAGGCTTGGCGTTGGGACCGTGTTCAATTCGCCGGCGCGCGTCGGGCGCTCATCGTTGTACGTTCTCCTCCGGCTCGAACATCCGCCGACGCGTGGCAGCGTCTTGGTCTGGTGCCACGGGCCATGCTCTTGTCCTTCGGCATCAAGCCGCTGGTGTCTGACGATCAGGGCCCCGTCGCGTTCACGGCCCCGGTCTGGTCGTATCTGGAAGACGAGGGTGGTTTGCGACTGTTGGTCGAAGAATTGGCCCAGGATGTAGCCGCAACCGAGCAGGATCGCGCGGAACCAAGCCGTCCTGTGCCAGACAAACGGGCGACCCGAAGCCGCACCCTTGGGTTGCTCCACAAGGAGTTGGTGAGCCATATCCAATCAGCCAAGGATGCCTTGCGCCAGGGTGAGGCGTTGCTGCCAAAACCTGAGCAACAGTGGTTGGCCAAGGCCGTGGAAACCAGCGAAGCGACGGTCAGCCGCTGCCTCACTGAGGATGAATCCGCCGCGGGCCTCGCGCTCCGCCGCCTCTGGGCCATTGCCGAAGATGAGGATGCCGTCCGCGTATTCGATCCCAACGCCACCCAGTAGCCCCGCTTTCACATCCAGGATTTCGTGCAACTGAAAGCAGTTGCCGAAATCACCTAACCCTCAGTCGGGC
>JACDEN010000014.1 GCA_013816415.1 Planctomycetota bacterium | reverse complement strand
GCGCGTACAGCGCCGACATGGTCTGCAATCCGGGACCGGCGACCACGGCGGCGGCGTGACAATCCATGAAGGCGGCGACGTCCATGCCGGTAGGATGGAAGGCGAAGCCGCGCCCGCCGATCACCGTGGCGAAGGTCGGAGGCGCGCAGAAGGCAGCTGTGTGCCCCTGCGCGCGCAGCGCTTCGGCGAGGGCCAGCATCGGCTGGACGTCGCCGCGGGAACCGATCGGAGCGAGCAGGATGCGCACGTACCCCATCGTCGACAGATCGGCGGTGGCGCCAGCGCGACGTGCAAGGTCGGCAGGGCGGAGCACGCGTCCGCACCCGGTGGTCGTTACGCTCGGCGCGATCGCATCGGGGATCGTGGATAGCAGCGAGAGGACTGGGAGCACGCATGCACGCCGTCAGCTGGTTGTCCGCCGCCATCCTCTCGCTGTCCGCGATTCCCGCGTGGGCACTGGAAGGATCGTGGCGGTCGGGTCCGCCGATGCCCACGCCGCGGGCCGAGCACCAGGCGCTGATGCTCTCCGACGGGTCGCTGCTGGTTGTCGGCGGCGTCGGCGCAGCCGCGGCCCCAGCGAGTAGCGTGCTGAAGCTCGGTGCGGCGCTCACGTCATGGAGCCCAGTGCGCGATCTCGGACGCAGCGACGTCCGCGCCTGCGTGCTGCGCGATGGCCGCGTGCTGGTGACCGGCGGGATCACGACCGGCGTGAAGGTCGCCGCGTGCGACCTCTACGATCCGTTAAGCGGAAGCTGGCGCGCGGTGGCGTCCTTGCATCTGCCGCGGGCCTACCACATCTGCGAAGCCCTGCCCGACGGCGGCGCGGTGGTGATCGGCGGGCGGACCGACGCCGCGGGCGATGCCGCGTGGTCGACCACGGTGGAACGGTTCGATCCGGTCGCGAACACATGGACGGTCCTCGACCCATCGGTCACGGCGGGCGGTCAGGGAGCCGCGCTGCGCGATGGCGTGGTGATCGCGCTCGGCGGGACCTCGGCGCAGAGCAGCGGATCCGACATCATCGGTGGCCTGCGCTTCGATCCTGCCGACGGCCGTTCGCGGGCGCTTCCCGACATGTCGCCTCCGGTCGCCGCGTTCACGCTCACCGCGCTGCTCGACGGCCGCGCGCTGCGCGCCGGCGGCCGGGTGTTCGGTGCTCCCGACCCCGCGGAGTCCGCGGCCGAGATCTACGATCCGGTTGTTGACACCTGGATGCCGACCTCGGCAATGGCCGAAGCCCGAGCCGGCCACGCGGCGGTGCTGCTCGCCGATGGACGGGTGCTGGTCGCCGGCGGATTCACCAGCGCGTCGGCCGAAGTATGGTCGCCCGCAACCAGCGCCTGGACCAGCGCGCCGGGGATGCCGAGCGAACGCCAGGACTTCACCTTGTCGCGCGTTGCGGGAAACCGCATCGTCGCCGTCGGGGGCTACGCGTTCGGCGATGCGACCGTCTCGACGGCGATCTTCACCCCACTCGGCATCGCTACGACCATCGCATCGAGCATTCCGGCGGTCACCAACGCCGCGACCATTCCCGTCACCATCCATTTCAGCCGCGCGGTCAGCGGATTCTCGCTCGACGATCTCGCGGTGACCAACGGTTCAGTCTCGAACCTGACGGGCGGCGGCGCTGATTACGCCTGCACGCTCGCGCCAGCAGGCGACGGCGCGGTGGTGGTGACGGTCGCGGACGGCGCCGCGGCCGATGGCGATGGCCACGCCACCCTCGGTGCGTCGCTGTCGCGGACCGTCGACACCGTCGCGCCGGAGATAGCGATCGGGATGCCGATCGTCGTCGACCAGGGCACCGCGCGCTGGACCGTCGACTTCAGCGACGCCGCCGCAGTCATGCTCACGCTCGATCAGGTCGAGGTGATCGCCACCGGGACCGCGACCGGCACCGCATCGGTCAGCGGCTCGGGTACCAGCACGCGCACCGTCACCGTCACGTCGATGGATGGCGATGGCACCATCGCCGTGCGCATACTACCCGGAAGCGCCCGCGATGCCGCCGGCAACGTCTCCGGCGCGTCGGCTTCCAGCACCGCGGTGGCCGTCCATCCCGGAGCGTCGCCGGTGATCATCACGCCCCCGCTGGCCAATGCTTCGACCAGCGGCAGCGGCAGTGGCGGCGGCTGCGGCATGGGTTCCGGCTTGACCGTCATCGCGGCCGCCCTGACCGCGCTCGGCGGCGCGGCGCGCAGCCGGTTCAGCCCCACCAGCCGCGCGCGGTCTGGATGAGCAGCCAGGCGTTGAGCCCGGCGATGGCGAGGCAGATGATCCAGCCGAGGATCTTGACCCACAGCTGATTGACGAATTCCCCCATCTTGGCCCGGCTGCTGGTGAACATCAGCAGCGGAAAGGCGGCGAACGACAGCTGCAGGCTGAGGACCACCTGACTCAGGATCAGCAGCGTGGTCATGCCCTTGGATCCGGCGACCGCCGTCACCGCCACCGCGGGAACGATCGCGATCAGCCGCGTGAGCAGGCGCCGGATCGCCGGATGCAGGCGCAGATGCAGGAAGCCCTCCATCACGATCTGGCCGGCGAGGGTCCCGGTGATGGTCGAGTTCTGACCCGACGCCAGCAGCGCCACCGCGAACAGCGTGCTCGCCACCGCGGTGCCGAGGATCGGCGGGAACAGCTGGTAGGCTTCTTGGATCTCGACAACCACACGGCCATGGGCATGGAAGGTCGCCGCCGCCACCACCAGGATCGCGGCGTTGATGAAGAACGCGAAGCCGAGCGCGATCGTCGAGTCGACGAAGGAATAGCGCAGCGCTTCGCGTTTGCCGATGGTGGTGCCCTCGAAACGACGGGTGAGCACGATCGAAGAATGCAGGTACAGATTGTGCGGCATCACCGTCGCGCCGAGGATGCCGAGCGCGACGAACAGCATCTGCGGGTCGGTCGCCACCCGCGTGGTCGGCACGAATCCTCCAGCAACTCCCCACCAGTCGGGACGGCACAGCCACAGCTCCCACGCGAAGCAGACGGCGATGATGGCGATCAGGCCGATGACCAGCGATTCGATGATGCGGAATCCCCAGCGCTGGAGCAGGAGCACCAGCAGCACGTCGCAGGCGGTGATGCAGACGCCCCACATCAGCGGGATCCCGAACAGCAGGTTCAGCCCGATCGCCGATCCGATGACCTCGGCGAGATCGCAGGCGATGATCGCCAGTTCGCACAGCGCCCACAGCACCATCGACACCGGTAGCGGATACTGGTCGCGGCACGCCTGCGCGAGATCGCGGCCGGTGACGATCCCGAGCTTGAGCGCGAGGCCCTGCAGGAAGATCGCCATCAGGTTGGAGATCAGGATCACGCACAGCAGCTGGTAGCCGAACTGCGATCCGCCGGCGAGGTCGGTCGCCCAGTTGCCGGGATCCATGTAGCCCACCGCGACCAGATATCCCGGCCCGGCGAAGGCGAGCATCCGCCGCCACCACGGAGCCGGCGCGACCGGCACCGTGCGGTAGACTTCGGGCAGCGACGGGACAGAAGCCGGACGCCGCCAGGAACCGGCCGTGGGCGCGGGATCACCGGCGGCACCAGGCCGGTCGGAAGGCTGCGAGGGTGCGTCCACCCGGGCGAGTCTAGGTCGGGCCAGACTGCAACTCTATGCGATTGTCCGAGACACGCACAGCGGGATGCCGATCTCAAACACCTGATCGGTGGTCGGGTGGGCGGACCCGCTCCCCGCGATAGCGGTTGCCCGGGATCGGCAGCGCCGAGGCTCCGGACATGGGACGATTCCGCGTGCTCGCCATGCTGGTGCTGAGTGGAACTCTCGCCGCCACCGACACCGCGTCGCCGGCACCGCGTCCGACCATGGGCGAACTGATGGGACTGTGCACGCACACCGTCCAGTTCCGTCCGCCGCTTTATCAGCCGATCTGCCGGCGCGCGCGCGATTACCATCCGATCGACTGGGATACCGGCGAGGATCCGGCGACGGCGACCACGCTGCCGATGGCGCGCAACCGCGTCGATTGGATGGGCGTGTACCGGGCGTGGACGGCGTCCGGCTTCGATGTCGACGCCTGCCTGATGTTCGACCAGATGCCGCCGGCGGCGTGGAAGGATCCGCAAGCGGCGGCGCGGATCTACGGCGAAGCCTTCGCCAAGGCGCTCGGACCCTCGGTGAAGGGACCGGTGGCGAGCGCTGAGATCGGCAACGAGCCGGGAAAATACTCCGACGAACTTTACCGCGCGCTATTCACTGGCATGGCCCAGGGACTGCGCGCCGGCGATCCAAAGCTGCTCATCGCCACTTGCGCCAGCGACGCCGCGGCGAGCGCGGACTATTGGAAGAGCCTGGAGTGCATCAGAGGCCTCGAATCGTCGTACGACGTCATCACCCTGCATACGTATGCGATGGCCGAGGGCTGGCCGACCTGGCGCCCGAGCTTTCCCGAGGATCCGGCGATCGACTACCTCGCGCGGGTGCGCACCGCGCTGGCGTGGCGCGATGCTCACGCTCCCGGCAAACAGGTGTGGATCACCGAATTCGGCTGGGATGCCGGCACCCGCACCGTGAAACCGCAAGGCGACTTCGCCAAGTGGGTCGACGCCACCGAGCCGGAACAGGCACGTTACCTGGTGCGCTCGTTCCTGCTGTTCGCCGGCATGGGAATCGACCGCGCGTACATCTTCTGGTTCAACGACGAGGATCAGCCGCAGCTGCACGGATCGAAGGGCCTGACGCGGAACTGGCAGCCCAAGCCCGCGTTCCACGCGGTCGCGCACCTGCGGCGCACGCTCGAGCACGCACGCTTCTCGCGTGTGGTGGCGAACCGCACGGGCGAGTCCTTGGTCTACGAATTCATCGATGCTGACGTCCCATCACATCTGACCTGGGTCGCGTGGTCCCCCACCGGCAGCGGACGTCAGGCGCAGGAACTGCTGCCAAAGCCGCCAGGACGCGTGGTCGGCTGCGAACGCATGCCACTCGCCGCAGGCTCCGCCGTAACGGTGCCCTGGCAGACGCAGGATGGCGGGGTGACGGTCGACTTCGGCGAGGATCCGCTCTACCTGAGCATCCAGCGCGAATAGCGCCGCGACCGCGTGCGCTGCCGACGATCAGCGGAGCCGACGGCTCATCCGCCGGTGACCGCCAAGGCCTGCCGTCCGTTGTCATCGGCAGCGGGCGCGGCAGCGTCCCTACTTCCGGAGATCCCATGACCCGTGCCTTCGCCAGCGTCGCCAGCCTCGCCACCATCCTCCTGCTGATCGTCCCGCTCGCCTGCGCGAACGCGGCGCAGGAGGTCAAGCCGCTCTTCGACTTCGAGGACAACGACGTCGCGAAATTCGAGCCCGGCGCCGGCGCGCAGCCCTTCGCCATCAGCGATCAGCACGCCACCCATGGCGCGCACAGCATCCGCGTGCCATGCGAGAACGCCGGCTACCTGGTGCGCTTCGCCAATGCGGACTGGTCGGGCTACGACGAGTTGCAGATCGATGCCTTCGTCGAAGGCGATCAGAACGTCAAAGGCCTGGTCCTGGTCGGCGACGAGGCGTGGTCGGCGAAGGGCCGGACGTACTGGAACCGCCACAATGGCTTCTTCACCCTGAAGCCGGGCGTCAACCTGATCACCGTCGCGGTCGGCGGTCTCTTCCGCGGCGAGGCCGGGTCGAAGGGCAACGACATCAAGGAGCCGATCGATCCAGCGAAGATCCTCCGCTTCGATCTCGGACTCACCTATCCCGAGGGGACCAAGGGCGCGGTGTTCCTCGATAATGTCAGGCTGGTGCGCGACACCAAGCCCGCCGGCCTGTACGCGTTCGACTTCGGACCGGAAGGGCAGTCGGTGTTTCCCGGCTTCACCGGCATCACCTGGAATACCGTCCACGGCGGGAACGGCGGTGCCGCCGGACTGCACCATCCCTTGTGCAACCCCAACCGCTCGCGCGATGACTCCTTTCCAACACGACTGTTCGGAGACCTGATCGAGATCGAGGACAACCTGTTCATCGTCGACCTGCCGAACGGAAAATACGGGGCGTGGATGGTATTCGATGATCCCGGCTACTGGGGCTGGGAGATCGCCCGCTTCGCGAAGCGCGTGGTGAAGATCAATGGCGTCGTTGCCTCGACCGAGGATCGCGGACCCAACGGTCCGACCGACGCCCTGTTCCACTTCGAAGCGATCGAGCCGAATCCGTCGACCGATATCTACGAGACCTATATCAAGGTGATGTATCCGCAGCGCCGATTCGACTTCGAGGTGTCCAACGGCCGCATGGAGATGGCCATCGAAACCGACAACCGCTGGTCGACCAAGGTCGCTGCGATGGTCGTCTACCCGAAGGCGAAGGAATCCGAGACGAACGGGTGGATCGCCGATGTCGAAGCGCGCAACCGCGATGAATTCCTCAAGCGCGCCGTCTGCGTCGACAAGCCGAAGCCCGAGCCGAAAGCGCCGGCGGATGCCGCCGCCAAGGGCTACTGGCTCGGTTATCCCACCCTCGATCAGAACCCGACCTTCGGCGACGCACCAGGAGCCGACGGCAAGCTCGCGCGCACCGGCGCGCGCGGCGAGCGGCTGTCGTTCACCTTCGCGCTGCGTCCGCTGCAGGATCTCGGCGATGTCAGCGTGACCGCGACCGACCTCACCGGTCCCGGGGGCACCATCCCATCCGCGCGCATTGACGCGCGCTACGTCCACCACGCGCTCAAGCGCGGGTTCAGCGACATCGCCTACACCATCGCGCCCGAGACCGTACGTATGATTCCCGGATCGGGCCTGAAGCTCACGAAGGGGATGACTCGGCAGTTCTGGATCACCGTCGCCATCCCCGACGCCGCCAAGCCCGGGGCGTACGCCGGAAAGATCACCCTCCAAGCCGGGGCCAAAACCATCGACGTCCCGATCGCGGTCGAGGTCGTCGACGTCACGCTCGATCAAGCGGATTTCGTCGACAACTACCTCGGCTTCGGAGTGCCGGAATCCTACGACGCCGCGAAGGCCAAGGCCGCGCGCGACGAACTGTTCGCGTTCGTGCGCGACGGCGGCATGAATTCGGTCACCGACGGTCCCGGCATCCACTTCGACGGATTCGCAGCCGACGGCGCGCCGAAACTCGACTTCGCCGCCTGCGACGAGTTCTTCACAGCGGCCAAGGCGTCCGGCCTGACGATGAAGGAGGTCAACGTCTACGGCAGCCTGGCGCTGGTCGACGGCATCGCCTTCGACTACGAGTTCGGCGACGCACAGCGCGACCTGGCGGCCAAATACGGCAAGCCGTACGGCGAGATCCTCACATCAGTGTGGGGCGCGGTGCAGAAGCACGCCGAGGAGAAGAAATGGCCGATCATCTCGTATTGCCGATGCGACGAACCGCGCGTGCTCGAAAATGCGCTGCGCGTGGTGGCGATGATGAAGCTGTGCCGCGAGCATGCCCCGTGGCTGCGCATCGGCGGCTATTATTCCGTGGGCTGGGATCACAACGATCCGCTCTCAGCGGCAATCCAGGAGATCTTCAAGACCCTGGTGTGGTCCGGCCTGAACGAGCACCACCAGGTGGATGTCGACAAGGCTAAGGAACTCGGCCGCGAGCTGTACATCTACAACCAGGGCAACGGCCGCTATTCCTTCGGCGCCTACCAATGGGCGGAGATGCGCAAAGGCGTGAAGGGCCGCTCGGAATGGCATCTCAACGCGGTGTCGGGCTACCAGTTCTTCGATCTCGACGGCCGCGAACCGGACATCGGCTATCTGCGCTGGGGCTCCAAGGGCATCATCCCGTCGATCGACTACCACCGCACCCGCGAGGGCGTCGACGACTTCAAGTGGGCGGTGACGCTGTGGAACGCCGCCGGGCGCGCCGGAGCCAAGGGCGAGGACGCGAAGAAGTGGCTCCAGGGCATCGCCGACGCCATCCCCGCCGGCGAGCATGAGCCGGCGAAGACCTGGATGGGTGACGACGCCTTCCGCGCGGAATGCATCAAGCGGCTGCGCGGCTTGAAATAGGTGCGGGTCCGTACCTGTCGTCCGCGGGGACGACACGGGTAGGTAACGCCGCTGCTGGCCCCCCCTTGGCGGATCTAGGACAAAGCGTGCGTCAACCACGACCAGACGCCGCTGGCGCGCTTGCTCAGGCTGCGCGCGTGCAGGCTGCCGTCCGGATCGAGCAGCACATCGACCTGGAAGTGCTCGTTTGCAAAGCTGCCGCGCCCGATGCCGATCAGGGTTTCGACGCCAGGACCGAACGACGATGTGGTCGTCGCCGAGCCGGTGTAGTCCCCGAAGCACCGGACATCCATCTGCGGAATCGTGCTCGTGCCGTTGTTGCGCATCGGAACGAAGATCATGAACGCCCACACCTGCGGCAGATTCTGCTCCTCCAGCCGGGTGTACGTGACGTACGGCGGATAGGCATAGGTGAGGTCGGTGCCGTCCACCGGTGCCGGCCGCGTCGCCGTCGGCACATCGACGATGATCATGGACTCGTTGTTGGATTCGTCGGTCTCGGCCTGTTCGTCGTTCGGATCGATGCGCACGTCGATGCGATGACGCCCAGGTGCGGATACCCAGGATTCAGTCGGACCGGACGTGCCCGACGAGACCACGCCGCGGCTCGCGCCGTCGACCAGGTGATCTTCCGACGCTCGTCCTGTTCGGCTGCGGGTAGCACCAGTGCAAGACGCCATCCTCGAGCTTGGCCTCGGCCTTCAGGTCGTCGTCGCCTCCTTGCAAGGTGGTGGCCCGCTCGACACGCAGAAATGCCATGGTGCCTCAGACCGTGAGTGCCCGCATGAGCAGCCTCTCTTCGCTCGGAACCGCGTCACCTCTCGTTCACAGTTACACACTGGCTTGCGGCATTGCCGCTCTGGTTCCTGAAATGCCCTACACGCGTGCTCTTCGATCCGGTGCAGCCTTCGTTTTCGTGACACCAAGTGGCTGCTCCGGCTAGCGTTCGGCCAAGCAGGTCGTCAGCAATGCGAATCGCACCGACACGCTCGGAAGTTGGGTCCAGCGCTTCATCAGCGAAGACCACCTGCCCTCATCGATTGCACCATTTGCCCGAGCGAAATCGACCGTATTATCAGTGTAACAACCCGACGCCACGTCCTCGCTCTCATCAGGACAACGCGAACGTTTCATCGGCTCCGACCGATCGAACGCCGCGAATTTCAAAGCGACATGCTCCTGCCATTCGGCAGTGCATTCGTCTTGCGATTCGTGGCGTTTTTTTTGGAGCCAGCGATGGATCCCGTCTCATCCCCCCTCCCTCTCTCTGCCAGCGACATCGAACAGTTCGTCTCGGACGGCTATGTCCGCGTCCGCCACGCATTCCCTGTCGAAGACGCACTGGCCATGCAGGATCACCTGTGGAGCAAATTGGCGCTTAAGGGCGTCCACCGCGACGACCGGAGCACCTGGGACCGAGAGTTCTCGGGATTGGGTTCGGGCGTCAACCATCCCATCTGTGCATCGATCGGCAGCGAGCGCCTGCACCGCGCCTGCGATCAGTTGTTCGGCACCGGCCGTTGGATGCCGCCGACGGGGTGGGGAGGATTGCGGGTGACGTTTCCCCGATCCGAGCATCCCTGGCATATGACCGACCATGCCTGGCACTGCGATCACTGGCCGTCCGAGAAGCGCGGCCACGCGCTGTTCCCATTCACTTTCCTTTCCGACATCCGACCGCGGGGCGGCGGCACGCTCCTGGTTGCCGGTGCGCACCGCGTGATCGCGCGCTACGTCGCCGGGCTCGATGAACGCCGGCGGCGTTGGAAGAATGGACAGAAGAGCCAGGATTTCGGAACCTTCCTTCCTTGGCTGGCCGAACTCACCGGCGTAGCGCCCGCCCGGCCCAACCGCATCGAGCGCTTCATGGAGCATGAGCACGTCACCGATCACGGGGAACGCCTGCGGGTGGTCGAGGCGACCGGCAAGCCAGGCGACGTCATGCTCTGCCATGCGTCAGTGTTCCATGCGGCGTCGATGAACTGCGGGGACTGGCCGCGTTTCATGCGCTTCGGTCTGATCGAAGGACGGTCGCCTCCTGAAAACGACTCGCCGCTCGGACGAAGCATGATCCCGCTCGCTCTGACCGGATAGGAATGACGGACCTCCTGGAGAGATCTGTTTCGTCAGCCTGAGTGGAACAGCCTCAACCGCATTTGATCCTGCGAACGCCGAAACATGGACGCATCGCCCATCGAGGAGATCGGCCGGCGTGCGAGGAAGCACATGTCGCGTGTTCATCATCCACTCCCATGACGCGCGTTCGAATCCGATGAGAAGAAGACGATCCTCAGTGCCCGGTCCGCCTGGTCGCCTGCCGAACCTGTGGTGGTGTCGATGGAGCCTGAACACACGGAGAGGAAAGCGCGCTCCTGTTGACCCATTTCCGCCGGAAGCCTCGATCCCCAGCCACGTGCCGCCCATCTCGAGGAGAGCACATCCCGGCGGCAGGTGAGTAGGACAGTCTTGACGACAGACCCGGAAAATGAGCGCGCCAATACCACTTGGTCGAGAATGCGATCGTCGTCGAAACCTTCGATGACGCTCGAGAAACCGCGCTCGGCGAAACCGGATGCCAGGCGCACCGCATTGTCGTCGCCGAGGCGGCACTGCTCGCGGTATCCATCGAGATCATACTCCGGTCTGGTGCCGGCGCTGCCCGCGACGAGGCCTCCGATCACCATGTACCGCAGGACGTCGACTTCGATATTGGCGCAGCGCCGCATCTTCGCTGCCATCAGCCGTGCGATGATCGATTTTCCAACTCCGGAGCAACCACTGAGCACGACGATGTGGACGGAATCAGGCGCCATGATCATGTCCTACTTGAGTCGATCCGGTATCTATCTCGCCGCGTTCATAGCTGCGCCACATCGCGTCGGCGATCCCTTCGCCGTCGATGACTACCCCCCACCGTGCGAAGGAGCGGGCGAGGCCGACGATATCGCGTCGCAGGAGGTACTCGGCGTTCGAGGATAGCCGCGCATCGACCGCCTGGGGAAGGTCGATGACCATCGGTTGTCCGCGCCACCACAGGACGTTGTAGGTGGACAGATCGCCGTGGACGAGATCGAGCTGGAGCGCGCGTCTGATCCAGGACAGCAACGCCGTCCAGCAGCGCTCCGCTTCGCCTCGGTCAAAACGCATGCAGCGCAGCTGCGGTGCTGCAGCTTCGTCATCGCCGATGAATTCCAGCAGCAGTGCGTCGGGCGTCTTCGCGATCGGCTCGGGCACAGCGAGGCCGGCACGATGCAGGAGTCTGAGACTCGCGTGTTCACGCGACGACCACTGTGCGAGCGCAGCACCCAATCCGAAGGCGCTGCGATCGCGGATGGCGCGACTGGTGCGCGACTCGCGCATGAACTGCCCATCGCGATACATCGCATCCTGATGAAACGAGCGCTGGTCGAACGCCCGATACGCCTTCAATGCGAGAAATGCCTGGCCCGTACGCGGGTGCGCGGCGCACCGGTAGACAGTCGCCTCCTTGCCGCTTTTCAGCGTCTGGAGGACATCGGTGATGAATTTTCGACGACGGAAGTCCTCGATCGAGGACGGACAACTGACTTCATTGGACATCGGGGATCCAGGGAGACGGGCTCCCGATCCGCGCGATGAAGAAATTCTATCGGCGTTGGCGATCGGAGAGCTGGTGATTGAGACAAGCGGTCATGGCAGTTCTCCTTTCGTGACGCCGAGTGTAGCGCTGGATCCATGTTGGCAAATGCTAGCGATGGAATCGCATGCAGTAGGAGAGCGATCTGGTATTCTTGCCATCTATTGGACATAGCCGCATGCAGATCCTCCTCCACCGCACACTATCCAGCAGTACCGATCCGGCGGACCGGGGCTCCCCGGCGTGACATGCCGTGGCTCCTGTGGCCGCAGATACGATCACCCGACGTACGCCTCCAACCGGTGGGTCTGGCGGCCGCGAGAGGATTCGAGCGCCTCGCACCACCGCCGGCACCAGTCCGCGTGGTCTCGGCGCACCAGCGATGCATCGCGCGAGCGGACGGGAAATGCCGGATGGAACGGGCGGCCGGTGGAGGTGCCAGTCCGCTGGAAGCGCAGGTCGAGCGTCCACCGCACGGTATCGGAGGTGTTCGGCAGGCCGCGATGCGGCGTGAACTTGTCGAGGAACACCACGCCCCCGCGCGGGCATTCGGCGGCGACCGGCGTGATCGATGGAAGCAGATCGGGGCGGATGGTCGTCCCGCCCAGCGACACGTGGGGTAGATGTCCGAGCGCACGCGCGCCGGGCATCACCTCCATGCAGCCATTGGCTCGCGACGCGTCGACCAGGGGGATCCAGCAGGTGACGATATCGGTGGCGTCCGCATCCTCGAGAGTCACGCCCGCGTCCTGGTGCCAGGGCACCATCTCGTTCCCGCCGTTTTCGAGGTGCGCCGGCATCTTGGCGCGCAGGTGCTGGATCGGGCTGCAGGTGATCTCGGGGCCGATCAGCGACTCGACCGCGTCGAGCAGGATCTCGTCGTGCAGGAATTCGAACAGCGCGGGAATACGCGAATGCATGATGTCGAGGCCGGCGATCATGTCGGGACACTGCGCGTGCAGGAGCGCCATCCTCCGCTCGAATGGAGCGCCGCGGTGGGCGTCGGAGATCTGGCCTTGGGCCCGCAGCTCGTCTGCGCGTTCATCGACCCACGCCTCGATCCCCGCGACCACCTTGCGGAGCGACTGGTCGGACAGCACATTCGCCACCATGACGACACCGTCGGTGCGGAAGGCGCGGATGATCGGATCAGTCAGCTGCATGGCCGTTTCCTCCTTGCGAACGCCAAGGAGCGACGTCGCGATTGCAACGTATGCCGGCAGGATCAGGCTCGCCATGGCCGAAAGGCTGCTGTCATTTATCCGATCTATCCCACGAATGGTGCCCCATGGACCTGGTCAACCGGCAGTATATTCACCACCTCGCCCCGCGCCGGCCGCCGGGGGTGCTCGTCGTTCCGCTTGCCCGGACCTACTTCGCGCGCCTCGTGCACGCGGCCTTCCGGTGCTTCAACCAGCCCACGCCGACGGCCCGCGAAACGCACGTCCACGATGTCTACCACGTCATCCTGGTGACCGACGGTCGAGGTCATTTCGTCGTCGAAGGACAGCTGATACCGGCAGATGCCGGCCTGGTGGTGCTGACGGGGCCGGGCGAGCCGCACTCGTTCTTCAATGCGCCGGGCGAAAATGTCGAATTCTGCGAGGTGACCTTCGAATTCCACGACGCCGGCGGCGCCCTCCTCCTCAAGCCGTTCCACGAGATGCTCGGCGCATGGACCGGTTCCGCCTGCCGCCCGCCAGCGGTCGGCCGGGCCTCTCCGACCGTGCACGTGCAGATCATGCAGGAGATCGAGCGCATCGTGCGCGTCGGCTTCGCCCAGGAGGGCGACGTGTCCCTGATGATCAACGACGCCCTCGGCCGCATCCTGTTGGCGGTGTACAGCGACCTGCGCGCAGCAGCGACCGCTGGCAAGGATCCCCTGCGCCAGGTGCACGAGCACATCCATCGGCATTACCAACGGACGCTCGGGCTGTGGCAGCTGGCGCGCATCGCTGGCGTCTCGCCGAACTACCTGTCACGCCGGTTCAAGGACCGCTTCGGCACCACGCCGCTGTACTACCAGCGCCGCCTGCGCAGCCAGATCGCGGCGGACCTGCTGCGCACCACCGACCATCCCATCCCCCACATCGCCGAGGCGACCGGATACGGCGACGTCTTCTCGTTCTCGCGCGCCTTCCGGCGTTGGCAGGGATCCCCCCCGGCGATGTACCGGCGCAATGCGCGGATGACCTGAGCATTCCGTTAGCCGCGATTCCGAGTGGAGAGACGAGAGCCGGTGCACTGTCGTAGCCGGCAGGAACGCATCCGGACGCCCAGGGCTCATGCCCACTGGCGGCGGCTTGTTTCCGATGTCGCAGGACTGCAGACAGACCGAACTACCGGGCCAAGGTCCCGGTCGCTGCCCCGCAGCCGACCGCACGTCCAATCTATCGAGATACTCCTTCCTGAATCCGCCAGTCAGGGCCGGATGCCAGGCGTCCGACCGAGGAAGTTTTCTCGTGGAAATGACGAGGGAGGCAACGCAGCAGCCGGCCCTGAATGGCGGATTCAGGTCAGGAGAGGGAGTGGGTGAGCCAGGACCAGACGCCGCTCGCGCGCTTGCTCAGGCTGCGCGCATGCAGCGCCAGGTGCTCGCGCCGATGATCCGCCGCCGAGCACACCAATCCCGTGGTCAGCAGCCCGTCCAACTCGTCGCCCGGCTGGCGGTTCTTGTCCCCCGTGCCCAGCAGCACCGGCAGATCGAAGATCTCGCGCAGGTGCAGGGACAGTCCGCCGAGGGAGCTGGCGCGGCCGACGAGATGGATCTGCCCCTGCTGAGCGAGGTATCCGTGCTCGCGCAGGTCGCGCGCGCGCTCCTTGAAGAACGCGGCGATGGCTTCGGCGCAGATGCGCGTCGCCGGGGCGATCAGCGCGTGGCGCTCCTGGACCTCGTTCCAGATGAACTGCTGGCCCTGGAAACCGTCGGGGGCGATCGCAGTGGTGCCGATGTCGACCTCGCGCTTGAGCGCCTCGGCGCGCTCGGGTTCGATCGCAAGATTCTCGGCCATGCGCGCGGTGAGGTCGTCGCCGCCGAAGGCGAAGGTCTCGACGTGCATCAGCTTGTCCTTGCGCCGCACCAGGAACGAGGTGTGGCGCGCGCCGAAGTCGATGACCAGCGACGTGCCGCGCGAGCGCAGCTTGCCCGACATGCCGCGGTAAAGCGCCAGCGGCTGCGGGATGATGCCATCGAGATCGAGGCCGATGCCGCGCACCAGCTGCACCAGCTCCTCGCGGAAGCCGCGCCGCGCGGTGAGCAGCAGCGCCTGGCAGGTGAGATGGTTGCCATGATGGCCGACCGGATCGGCGACCTCGTGCTCGCCGTCGCGGCCGCGCACCGTCCACTGCACCGGCAGCACGTCGACGACTTCGCGATCGGCTCCGGTCGCCTGCTCGCGCGCCCGGCGCAGCGCCCACGCGCGCTCATTCTCGGTCAGCGGCATCTCCTCGCCCGGAGACGCCCAGCCGACGGCGATGCGCGAAGCGAGACTGGTGTCATTGCACGACACATATGCGGACCACGGCTCGATGCCCGCGGATTCCGATGCCAGTCGGACCACGTCGGCCAGCACCTCGATCCGCCCGCGGCTCGAGAGCTCGTGCCATGAGCAATCGATCGACTTGTGCGCGACCACCTTCTCGCCGCGTTCGGCATGCATGGCGGCGACCGTCGCGGACACTTTGCGGCTGGAGATCATGACGATCAGCAGCAGATTCTCGGGGGCGATGCTCATGGCTTGATCCGGATGTTGGGATGGGATACGGCGGTTCAATCGCGCAGCACGAAGAACGGCTGGTTGAAGCGGACGTTGATCATCGCGATGCGGCCGAGGTCGCCCTGGCAGCGGATGGTGTGGACGAGTTCCCGCGCCTTGTCGTCCGCGCGCACGCCGTAGCGCTCCTCGGCGGGATCGCCCCACACCAGGCGGCTGCCCTGGCGGGTGTAGAGGACGATGCCGCGCGAACCGCGATCATCCAGGGTGTCGTTGAGCACGATGTCGGTGACCAGCCCGCGTTCGAGCTGGCTCTCGAGCGTCTGCCAGATTGCGAGCGCGGCCTGCACCCGCGTCGGGCTGGTCGCCTCGATGCCGCGCAGGTTCGGGCGTTTCACCGCCGGCGCCGGCAGGACCCCGGGCAGCACACGGCCATCGCGGTCGACCCACGCGCGTTCTCCGGTCGCGAGCACCGCCGGCATCACCGGCTGACGCAGCGCGAGCACCAGCTCCATGATGCGGCGGGTGCCGCCCTTCGCCTCGGGCT
>JACDEN010000289.1 GCA_013816415.1 Planctomycetota bacterium | reverse complement strand
GCGCAGGCCTCGCTGCGTGCGATGCGCCTGGTCGAGACCTCGCTGGGACAGCCGACGACGCGGGTGCTCGAGGACGCCCATCGCGCCCTGGCGGCCACGCGCGGAGCCGCGATGTCGCTCTGCGATATCGATCCGGAGGCAGGCCTGGTGCGCTTCTCGGGCATCGGAAACGTCGCTGGCGCGATCTACAACGACGGCCATCTGCGGTGCCTGGTCAGCCACAACGGCACGGTGGGCCTGAGCGTGCGCATGATCCAGGAATTCAGCTATCCGTGGACCAGGGATTCGCTGCTGGTCCTGCACTCCGACGGCGTGGTCACGCGCTGGAATTTCGACGCGACCCCGGGACTGACCATGCGCCATCCGAGCATCGTCGCGGCGGTCCTGCGCCGCGATTTCGCCCGCGGGCACGACGACGTCTGCGTGGTGGTGGTGCGGGAGGGGCCATGACCGCGCCGCCACCCATCGCCTGTGCGCTGGTGACGGTCGAGGTCCGCACCGAACGCGATGTCGTGCTCGCGCGCCAACGGGCGCGTCAGATCGCCAGCCTGCTCGGCTTCGATCTGCAGAGCCAGACCAAGCTCGGAACCGCGGTGTCCGAGATCGTGCGCAATGCGTTCCGCTACGCCGGCAGCGGCAAGGTCGTCTTCGAGTTCGAACAGACCGACCATCGACGGCTGATCATCACCGTGACCGATACGGGACCGGGCATCGCGAACCTCGAAGACATCCTCGATGGGCGCTACCAATCGCAGACCGGCATGGGCAAGGGACTGACCGGAACCCAACGCATCATGGACCAGTTCGAGATCACCAGCGCGCCGGCCTGCGGCACCCGGGTGCGGATGGCGAAATTCCTGTCGCCGCGGGCGCCCGCCATCACGCGCGAGAACATCGCCTCGATCGCGGCCATCCTCGCCAAGGGCATTCCCGGAGACCCTGTGGGAGAGGTCCAGACCCAGAACCAGGAGCTGCTACGCGTCCTGGAGGAGCTGCAGCTGCGCCAGCAGGAGCTCGCGCTGGCGAACCGTGAACTCGATGACACCAACCGGGGTGTGGTCGCCTTGTACGCGGAGCTGGATTCACGGTCGGACTTCCTCGGCAAGACCTCGCAGGTGAAGACGCGCTTCATCTCGAACATGACCCACGAGTTCCGCACCCCGTTGAACTCGATCCTGGCCCTGGCGGCCATGCTGCACAGCCGGTCCGATGGCGAGCTCACCGTCGAGCAGGTCCGTCAGGTGGAATTCATCCAGCGTTCGGCGGAATCGCTCGCCGGGCTGGTCAACGATCTGCTGGACCTGGCCAAGGTGGAAGCCGGGAAGGTGGTGGTGAAGGCCATGCCGTTCCTGGTGGACGATCTCTTCAGCACGCTCAAGGGCATGCTCCGGCCACTGCTCGGAACCGGCCGCCACGTGGCATTGACGTTCGAGGAGGTTCCGACGGGGCTCGAGCTGGACTCGGATGAAGGCAAGATCTCCCAGGTCCTGCGCAACTTCATCTCCAACGCATTGAAGTTCACCGAACGCGGCGAGGTGCGGGTTGCCGCGGCAGCCCCCTCCTCCGATCTCGCCGTCTTCACCGTGACCGACACCGGCGCGGGCATCCGCCCGGAGGACCTCCCTGCGATCTTCCAGGAATTCGGCCAGGTCGAATCGCCGATCATCCAGCGCTTCAAGGGGTCCGGCCTCGGACTGCCGCTGTCCAAGCGCCTGGCCGAGATCCTCGGTGGGCGCGTCACGGTCGCGAGCACGCTGGGAGTCGGCTCGGTGTTCACGCTGGAGATCCCCACCGCGTACCGCGGTCCGTCGCAGGCATCGCTGATCGATCAGGGCGAGGAGGCCACCGGCTTCAAGCGCCAGGCCCTGATCATCGACGACGACGATGTTTCCCGCTATCTGCTGCGCAGCCTGCTGCCCGCCACCTTCGAAGTGGTCGAGGCCTCGACCGGAGCGGAGGGCCTCGAGGTGGTACGCCGGCTGCATCCGGACGTGGTCTTTCTCGACCTCAACATGCCACAGATGTCCGGCTTCGAGGTGCTCGACCGCTTGAAGACGGATGCAGCGATGCGCAAGGTGCCGGTCATCGTCTACAGCGCCCACATCATGGACGAGACCACGCTGGGGCGCCTCGCCAAGGCCGACGCGATCCTGTCGGCGGCCGAGGGCGACGCCCAGACCGCTCGCGCGGCAACCCGTAACGCGCTGCAGAAGGTCGGCCTGATCCCCATCGGACTCGGAGACACGCATGCTTGAATCCTCTTCAGGAACCATCCTGGTCGTCGACGATACCGAAGCCAACCGCTACGTGCTGACGCGCCTGCTGACGCGTCAGGGATATCGGGTCATCGAAGCCGCTGACGGAGCGGAAACGATCAAGCGCCTGGCGGACAACCCGGACCTCATCGTGCTCGACGTCAATCTTCCCGACATCAAGGGCACGACCCTCGCGAAGCAGATCAAGAGCGACAAGCTGACCGCGTCGATGATGATCCTCAACATGTCGGCGACCTTCACCCGCACCCAGGACCGCATCGACGCGCTCGACCACGGGGCCGACGGCTTCCTGACCCAGCCCATCGATCCGCCGGAGTTCCTCTCGACGGTGAAATCGCTGCTGCGCATCCGCCGTGCCGAAGAGGAGGTGCGCCGCGCGAACCGCGACCTCGCGCTCTTCGCCTACACCGCCTCGCACGATCTGCAGGAACCGCTGCGCATGGTGACGAACTACCTGGGGCTGCTCAAGCGCCGCACCGAGGCGAAGCTCGATGAGAAAGAACGCCAGTACATCAGCTTCGCCGTGGACGGAGCCCAGCGCATGAGCCGCATGGTGCACGATCTGCTGTCGCTCGCCTCGGCGGATCAGGTGACTCTCAGCGCCGAACGCATCGAATCGGCAGCGATCGTCGGTGACGCCGTCGACAACCTGAAGCTGAGGATCACCGACACCAAGGCCTCGATGGAGGTGGCGGAGCTGCCCGCGATCCTCGCCGACCGGGCGCTGCTGGCGCAGGTCTTCCAGAACCTGATCTCGAACGGCCTCAAGTTCCAGAGCGAGCGCGTGCCCGCGATCACCGTCACGGCCGAGCGCAACGGCGGGTTCCACGTATTCCGGGTCAGCGACAACGGCATCGGCATCCCCGCGGACAGCCTCGACCGCATCTTCGGCATCTTCCAGCGCCTGCACGGCGTCGACAAGTATCCAGGATCTGGCATCGGCCTGTCGCTGTGCAAGCGCATCGTCGAACGCCACGGGGGCACCATCGGCGTCGAGTCGGTGCTCGGCACCGGCTCGACCTTCTGGTTCACCATTCCGGCGTGAGGCGCGGGTGCGGCCTCAGCGCCGCGCTGGCGCGCCACCAATGTTGTGCAGGTACATGACCGCAGGCGCCGAGCCGGTCAGCCGCAGATACCGCTGAACGAGCGCGTGCGGGACGCCCAGGGCGGTGACTCCGCCGCCGAGGATCACATCCGGACGGCCGTCTCCGTCGAGGTCGCCGACATCCATGGTCAGCCAGCGGCCGGGATGTCCGGCGTCGAGGGTGTGCGGGACGAAGGCTCCCGACGAGGTCTGTTCCAGCCAGGTGAAGATCTCGGTGGACGCCCTATAAAAAAAAAAAAAGAACGAGCAGACCGCGAGGTCGGCGTCGCCATCGCCGTCGAAATCCGCCACCCCGATGCCGATGGCGCCGTACATCGGATAGAAGAAGGACTCCTCGAAGGCCACCTCGCCTGGCGCGCCGCGGCGGCTCAGCACGTGCGCGCCATGGTACGGACGCAGCGGATCCTCGATCTCCATGCCGTTGCCATTCACGATGACGATGTCCTCGCGGCCGTCGCCGTCGATGTCGGAGACGCGCATGCCGTTGAGGCCAAAGCTGCTGCTCCACTCATGCAGCTGATGGCTCGCGAACTGGCGGCCGCCGAGATTCTCGAGCCACAGCAGCTCGTTCCTGCCCTGCGCGAGGAGCACCAGCAGGTCGAGATCGCCGTCGAGATCGAGGTCGCGCACCTCGCAGGCGACCGCGCCCGATCGGGTGATCAGCACCTGTTCGTCGAAGCCGCCGCCCTGCGCCCACAGCACCGCCACGCGGCCGACCGCGCCCACGCCGAACGCGGCCATCACCAGGTCGGCGCGGCCGTCGCCGTCGATATCCGCGGTGCGGTGCTGGGTCAGCCGGTGGTAGCCCGCGACCAGCTCGGTGCGCGCGCCGACCATCTCATCACGGATGGCGAGATCCGTGACCGCGCCGCGCATGCGGTCGGTATCGAAGTCGCCGATGACGTCGCAGCGGATGCCGGTCGCGGTGACCTCGAGATGCACCGGCTGCGACGGCATCGCTTCGGTCATCCAGCGGTGCCAGCCGCGGTCGAATCCATCGAGACGCGCCGGCTGGCTGCTGCCGATGAAGGCGTGGCCAGACGCGGCGTCGATCCTCACCATCGTTACCAGGTCATCCGGCAGGAGGTCCACCGGCGGCGCGATGACCTCAAAGCGGTCGAGCGCGTGCGCCGCGGGTTTGCGCACCTCGGCGGTGAGCTCGGCCTGAGTGGGCGCGTGCTCGAGGAAATACGCCCGCAGCTGCAGCCACTCGTGCGGCGCGATCATCGGCGCTGCCGGAACCAGCTCCGGCGCGACCAGCCGCTCGAGTCCGCCGCCAGTGTCGGGAAATCCCAGATAATTGCCCATCCAGGTCAGCGCCAGCGGCCAGGCGTCGCGCGGAAGCTGCCGCGGATCCGGCAGCTGGTGGCAGCGCGTGCACTGCTGCTGCGC
>JACDEN010000288.1 GCA_013816415.1 Planctomycetota bacterium | reverse complement strand
CCGATCGGCAGCGTCGACTCACCGCCCGACAGCGTCGCGGTCGCGCTCAACGGTCCGGACGGCGCGCAGCAGCTGGTGAAGCTCGAACACGACGGCAACGGATTCGCCGGACGCATCGCCGCGCCCGCCACCGGCTCGTGGTCGATCGAGGTCGCGGCCGGACTCGATCAGCGCACCGTCGATCCCGGCGAACTGAAGGTGCTGCCGCCGGAAGACGAATTGCGCGATCCGCGCCTCGACCGGCCGGGCCTCGAGGCCTTCGCCAAGACCACCGGCGGCCAGGTCTACGACGACGCCGCGCGGCTGGTAGCATCGCTGCCCAAGGATCTCCGCCGCTCCGACAGCGCGACTCCCGAAACCGCGCTGTGGGACAGCTGGTGGGTGCTCGCCACCATCGTCACCCTGTTCGCCTGCGAGTGGGCCCTGCGACGCGCGAACCGGCTCCCTTAAGACAGCAGGTCCGACGTCCGGGGTCCGGCGTCCGGGGTCGACAGCCGAAGACAATGCCGGTTTTACGGTGCGCTATCGCTTCCAGGAATCTCGATGCCGCCGCGTTGCCGGTCGGCTTCGCGGAATTCGGGGAAGACCAGCGGGTGGGGCAGGGCGGCGAGCGCGGCGGACAACGCGGGCGACTGCTTCGGCTCCTGATGGTAGGTGGTGAAGCCCATGTGGCCCTCCTCGTCGAAGGACAGGGTGCGATAGGTGCCGAGGCTGCCGCGGGTCAGCAGCACCACGTCGGTCATGTCGAGCCGGCGGTCGCTGCGCAGCTGGCTGCGCCGCATCACCGCCGATTGCGCGAGACCCACCACCGGCTCGCCGCGCCAGGATCCGGCGATGCGCACCGGTCCGTCGAGCTGGATGGTGTTTTCGGCGGCGGTCGACCCCGCTTCGGCTTTCGGCGAGGAATACTGGCCCTTGGGTGAATGGATGAAGACGATGCCTTCCTCGAACGGACGGCGGATCTCGACCGGCCTCATGACCAGATGGTCGAAGCGGCTGCCCTCCTGCGTGAGATCGTCGGTGCGGAACACCGTCGGGGGCATCCCCGGCTGACCCCACAGATGGAAGACGATGTGGCCGCTGGCGCCGGGTTTCGCGAGGGTCGGCTTGTCGAGACAGCCCCCGAGGGACGACCCCAGCACGGCGAGGACCGCTGCGGTCACGAGGCGACGATCGGCTTCCACGCCTCCACGCTAACCGACCAGCGGCGCGGTGCCATATCGCTACACCCCCAGTTCTCTTGACCCGATCGGGGCCGTCGCCAGACTACCGCCCTTCCCAACGCCACCCCTTCAGAGGAGCGATCGTGAGCGAGATCCGGAACAAGGTCATCGAAATCATTGCCGACCGGCTTTCGCGCGACAAGGCGACCATCACCGAGGCCAGCAACGTGGTCGCCGACCTCGGCGCCGACAGCCTGGATATCGCTGAAATCATGATGGATCTCGAGGACGCGTTCGGGGTTAAGCTCGAAGAGGACCAGGATCTCAAGACCATCGGCGACATCGTGAAATACATCGAAGGCAAGGTTGCCAAATAGTCGCCACGGGCGACGGCATCGGCGTCCCGGTGGTGAGACGACGCGATGAGCACCAGCAGAGACTCAGCACAAGGTAATCGGAATGGGTGACCGTCGAGTCGTGGTGACCGGCATGGGCGTCCTGGCCTGCAATGGGCTGGATGTCCCGTCGTATTGGGCAGCGCTGAAGTCGGGACGATCCGGCATCGCCCTGATCACCACCCTCGACATGTCCAAGCACGAAACCAAGTTCGGCGGGGTCGTCCCGCTCGACAACCTGGCGCTCACCATCGGCGACAAGAAGAACGCTCGCCGCAAGGACCGCTTCGTCCACCTCGCGCTCAAGGCGGCCGCCGAGGCGATGGCGATGAGCGGACTGGACTTCAAGAACTGGGCGGACCCCTTCCGTGTCGGCACCGTGGTCGGCTCGGGTGTCGGCGGACTGCTGACGATCGAGGAGGAATGCCGGACGCTCGAGACCCGCGGACCGTCGCGCGTCAGCCCGTTCCTGGTCCCGAAGATGATCGTCGACAGCGCCGCCGGCGACATCTCGATCGCCTACGGCGCCAAGGGGCCCAACTACTGCATCACCACCGCGTGCTCGACCGGTTCGCACTGCATCGGCGCCGCGTTCCACCATATCCGCCACGACCAGTGCGATGTGATGATCACCGGCGGCAGCGAGGCGCCGATCACCCACCTCGGCATCGCGGGATTCAACTCCATCGGCGCGCTGTCATGCCGCAACGATTCGCCGGCGACCGCCAGCCGCCCGTTCGACAAGGAGCGCGACGGCTTCATCATCGGCGAAGGCGCGGGCATCCTCATCCTCGAGGAGCTCGAGCACGCCAAGGCGCGCGGCGCCACCATCTATGGAGAGATCGTCGGCTACGGCTGCACCGGGGATGCGTTCCACGAGACCGCGCCCGATCCCAGCGGGGCCGGCGGCATCGCGTGCATGCGCATGGCCCTGCGCGACGCCAGGCTCGCGCCCAACCAGATCGGCTACATCAACGCACACGGGACCTCGACCAAGTACAACGACGCCGGCGAGACGACGGTGATCAAGCAGGTGTTCGGCGACCACGCCCGCACGCTCGCGGTCTCGTCCACCAAGTCGATGACCGGCCATACGCTCGGGGCCGCGGGCGGCATCGAGGCCATCGCCTCGATCCTCGCGCTACGCGACGGGGTCGTCCCCCCGACCATCAACTACTCCACCCCTGACCCCGAGTGCGATCTCGATTACGTCCCAAACACCGCCCGCAACGTGCAGTACGAGTACGCACTGTCGAACAACCTCGGCTTCGGCGGCCACAACGCCTCGATCATCTTCCGCCGTTTCACTGGCTGATCGTACCGTCCGACCGGACTAGGCATTGCCTCAGGCACCGGCTCGGCGAGCGTAGGCGCCCCTGGGACTGAAAGAGACTGCGAAAGAAAGACTATGGAACGCAAGCGCATCCGCGAAGAAGTCATCGAGATCCTGGCCTACAAGCTGCACAAGCTGCCGTCGCCTCCTCCCAGCTGGGAAGACGACGACGACGAGGAATTCGACTACGACAGCCAGGTCCTGCGTCCGGAGATCACCGACAACCACCTCGACATCGCCGAGGTCGCGATGGATCTCGAGGATGCGTTCGGCATCAATTTCGAAGATATCCTGCCTGGCGATGCGACCATGGAGACCATCGGCAAGGTCGTCGACTTCATCGAGGGCCGCATCAACTCCACGCTGGCGAAAGCCGGCCGCAAGGACGACTGACGGCGCGGTGCCGTCCGTCGGCACCCATGGCCGCATGCGAGGACCTGCCATCGGATCAGCGCCGGCGGGCGCGCATGGTCCGCGAGCAGCTCGGGGACTGCGCCGATCAGCGCGTCGCCGCCGCCATGGCCGCGCTGCCGCGCCACTGGTTCGTGCCGCCCGAGATCGCTTCCCACGCCTATGACGACTGCGCGCTCGCGATCGGCTCGGAGCAGACGATCAGCCAGCCGCGCGTGGTCGCGAGCATGCTCACCTCGCTGCGCCTCGCGCCAGGTTCGCGCGTGCTCGACGTCGGCGCCGGCTCGGGCTACGCCGCCGCCCTGATCGCGCGCCTGGTCGAACCAGAAGGTCTGGTTATCGCGATCGAACGCCAAGGCGCGCTGGTCGCCGAGACGCGTCGTCGCCTCGGAGAGGTCGCGCCGCGGGTCCGCCTGGTGCTCGGTGACGGCCTCGCCGGTTTTCCCGAGTCGGCGCCGTTCGACGCCATCCACGTGGCGTGCGCCTGCGAAACGGTCCCCGCCGCCCTGGTCGATCAGCTGGCGGAGGGCGGACGTCTGATCGCGCCGGTCGGCGCGCACGGTTCGGTGCAGCGGCTGCTCGCGCTGACGCGCATCGGGCACCGGATCGAACGCGAAGACCTCGGGGGCGTGCTGTTCGTTCCGGGATTGCCCGGGGTGGTGGGATAGTTGGTGGTTGGTGGTTGGTGGTTGGTGGTCGAGACAAGAAGACCCTGCGAGACCTCGATCTATCGCGAGTCCTTGCATCTCTGAATCTCGCAGGACCACCAACCACCAACCACCAACCACTCACCAATCCCCCTACAACAACTTCCCGCGCAATTTCTTCAGCGCCGCCTCTGGGGTCTGCGCGGTCATCAGCGCCTCCCCGACCAGCACCGCGTCGACGCCCGCGTGTTCGAGCGCGCGGCAGTGGTCGCGGGTCGAGATGCCGCTCTCGCTGACCACCACGCGTCCAGGGGCGAGCAGCGCCGGCAGCAGCGCGTAGGTGGTGTCGAGCGAGAGCGAGAAGTCATGGAGGTTGCGGTTGTTCACGCCGACGAGATCGACGCCGACCTTCAGCGCGCGCACGGCCTCCGACTCGTCGTGGACCTCGACCAGCACATCGAGGCCGATCTCGCGCGCGAAGCCGTCGAGGTCGCGCATGAGGCCGTCCGACAGGCAGGCGGCGATCAGCAGGATGGCGTCGGCGCCGGCGAGACGCGCCTGGGCGATCTGCCGTGGATCGATGATGAAATCCTTGCGGATGATCGGGATCTGGACCGCGGCGCGCACCTTTTCGAGATCGGCGAGGCTGCCGAAGAAGAACCTCTCGTCGGTCAGCACGCTCAGGCAGTGCGCGCCGCCGAGCACATACTGGTAGGCGATCAGCACCGGGTCGTAGTCCGCGATGAAGATGCCGCGCGAGGGGCTGCCCTTCTTGCACTCGGCGATGACGTGCACGGTGTCGCCGTCCGGGCGCTGGAGCGCGGCGCGG
>JACDEN010000287.1 GCA_013816415.1 Planctomycetota bacterium | reverse complement strand
CGCCTGCTCATCCTGGCTGATGCCGATGCCATTGTCGCTGATGGCGAAGACGACCTCGTGCGGTTCGACGCGCGCGGTGACGCGGATTGCGGGCGCCCGCTCCTCGCAGAACGTGAGGGCGTTGCCTATCCCGCCGATCTGCCCGGCAAAGGAGTCGAAACACAGAATGGTTATCGATAAACGATAAAAATATATTGATTTTCAATGCCGTCTCTCAAAGTCCGCGCATGCTGAACCTATCATCCTCGACAAAGCCGATGCCCTGGCGCAGAACCGCGCTCATTGTCCTGGTATCGACTCTCACGCTCATGACCGCTCTGGCGCTCTGCGCCCCACTCGTGAATCGGTGGGTTTCGGACGCCCACGCGAACGGCGCTCGGCTTTCAGCTCCGGTGGCAGGATTTTTCGCAGTGGTCCGTTTCGCGCATGCGCCGGTGATGCTCGGACTTTTAGGACTTTCGTGGTTCTTGGTCACCATCGGCGTCCTCGCAAGGTTGACGGCATCCAGGGCCCCCCTGGAGACGAACCGACGACTGGAGAGGATCCGCCGCCACGCTACTCGATTACGCCTTATATTGGTTCTGTTTACGGCCCCTTGCGCCGTCATCGCGATTCCGCTTATCCTGACCGGGCGAGACACTGATGAGATCATACGAGGATATGAATTCAGTGATCAGGCACCGACATTTCTCGGTCGGGCCAACGCGCTCGCAATCATTGCGGTGATCATGGTGATGGCTTGGAATGCCTTCAAACTCCTCAATCTCTATGCCAGCGGAACGCTATTCAATCACGCCAACGCCCGCTGTTTAAAATCGATCGGCTACATAGTGGTTTTTCTCGGATCGGGTCTCTACCCGTTGCTGCTGAACAGCTTCCTTGGCGACTGTTTGGCCAAACCGCTGAACGTGATGCTCGATGTTCCGCTCATGCTGTCGGGAAGTGTGATTATTCTGCTGGGCTGGGTGACGGAAGAAGCCACGTTGATCCACGAAGAGCGCGAACTCACGGTCTGACACGAACATGCCCATCATCATTAATCTGGATGTTGTATTAGCGCAGCGAAAGATGCGGCTCAACGAGCTCGCTGATGGGATAGAAATTACCGCTCAAAACCTGTCTGTGTTGAAAACGGGCAAGGCGAAAGCGATTCGATTCTCGACCCTCGAAGCAATCTGCAGGCATATGAACTGTCAACCAGGGGACTTGCTCGAATTTCGACCCGATCCCGTTTCTGAATGAACGCCGGAAGAATAGTCAGTGTGCGCTAAAGAGGCGCTCTCAGGCGCTCTAGGACACACATGCTGTTTTCTGCACATTGGCCAGGAAAAACAAAGTCCTTGTCCATGGCGGGCTGCGCTCAGCCGTTTCATCGTGTCCGCTCATCCAACCCGTGTAGCCAACTGACCTCCCCCGCCGCATGATCGCGGCTGGAGGTCATCATGTCAGAGTCGTCAGCCGCCACCGAGCGGCATCCGAAAGGCGTACATCGGTACCGATCCGTGATCGAAGGCATGGAATTGGCTAACGCCCATGCGCGCAGCCAGTTGTCGATGGCCGAATTCGCACGGCAGCAGGGCGTATCGTTCAGGATGGTGAAATACTGGACCGGTCGAGCGCGGCAGTTGGCGGTCGCCTCGTCCCCCGATCTGGTGCAGGTCGCGGAGATGAGCCCGTCTGGCCGCATCGAGCCCATGGCGCAGCGTCCAACGCCTGCGCTACCGGCTCCGGTCGCTGCGGTTCCCGCTGTGGTCGGAGCGCCGCCGACCATCGAGGTCCGACTGCCGAACGGCGTACGCATCGCGATCGGCGCGGGCTTTTCCCCCGAGGCGTTGAGCCAGGTCATCGCCTGCGTTGGTCGAGGTTCCGCGTGCTGAATCTTGGGCGGCGTCGGGTGTTCTTGTGCCGGAAGGCCGTCGACATGCGCAAGGCGTATGATTCGTTGGCCGATCTCGTGCGCATCGACCTGGGCATGGACCCGTTCCAGGGCGACGTGTTCGTGTTCATCGGCAAGGACTGCACGCGAGCGAAGGTGCTGATCTGGGAGGCCAGCGGCTTCTGGTTGTGCGCGAAGCGTCTGGAAACGGCGCGGTTCCGTCTGCCGCTGACAGGTGATCGCGTCGGCGCGGGGGCTCCCGCTCTTCCTCTGACCATCGACCAGGTGATGACGCTGCTCGAGGACGTAATCCCACGGATGCTGCGCAGGATGCCGATGGAATCCCTGTAACAAATCTCGGTCCCGTCCGTTATGGAATGATGACCGAGACTCCACCGCCGCAGCCGTCGCCTCTGGAGATTGCGCTCGCGCGTCTCGCCGAAGTGGAGCGCGAGAATCAGGATCTGCGCGCAAAGCTGGTGGCGATGGAAAAACAGCTACGGAGGTTGCTTCGACGTATTGCCTTCCCCACGTCGGAGACGCTGATCCCCGATCCAGGACAGCAGTCGATCGCAGAGATCGCAGCGGTCATGGATCACCTGCGCGCCGATGGTGCGGCCGCTGGCGTCGCGCCGCTGGTGGATGCCGCCACAGTGCCCGATGCGCCCATAGGCGTGAAGAAACCGCCCAAAGCCCGCGCTCGCGGCCGATTGACGCTTCCGGATCATCTGAAGGTCGTCGAGGAACGGATCACCGTCGCGCCCGAGGAGCGCTTCGACGCCGATGGCACGCCGTTGGTTCCCGTCGGATGCGAACGCAGCTCACGGCTCGACTGGCATCCCGGCGAGTTCGTCCGTCTGGTGACGATTCGCACGCGTTACGGCCGCATGGACAGCCGCGAGCCCGTGCTCACCGCTCCGATCCCGCCGTCGATCGTCGCACGCGGATTGGCCTCCGACCGCTTGGTGCTGCACATCGCCCATCAGAAATACGGCCTGGGAATGCCGCTCTATCGTCAGCGCATCGAGTGGCTCCGCCACGGTGTCGACCTCACGACCCAGACCGCGTGTTCATGGATGAGCCACCTGTCACGGCGGGTCGGACCACTGACGGGAGCGATCCGTCAGCAGATTCTGGCGCAGCCGGTGCTGCACCTGGACGACACGCCGATCCGAAGATGGTCGCGTGAGCGACCTGGCTCCTGCCACACGGCGCGGATCTGGTGTTATACCGCGGCCGACCAGGTGTTCTTCGACTTCACCGATTCCCGAGCCGGTCATTGGCCCGTCGATCTGTTACGTGGCTATCGAGGTCACATCGTCGCGGACGCATACGGAGGCCATGACGCGCTCTTCGTTGGCAGCGGGGGAACCGCGACGGAAGTCGGCTGCTGGGCACATGCCCGTCGCCCATTCCACGAATTGCTCGATCGAAGCCCGCGTGCCCGAGAACATCTGGAACTGATCCAGGCGCTCTATCGCATCGACCATGTCGCGGCGATCGTCGCCGACGCGCTCCATCGCGATCCGGTCGACGAGCGCACCCGACTCCGCACAGCCGAAGCGCCTGCGCTGCTCGCTGCCATTCGCGTGCGCACCGACGCGATCATCGCGAGTGAACCCGAACAATCGGAACTCGCTGAAGGCGCGCGATATGTGCGCAACCACTGGGCCGCCCTCACCAGGTTCGTCAACGACGGGCGCCTTCCCCTCGACAACAACGCCGCTGAGCGGCAGCAACGGCCCATCGCGGTGGGACGCAAGAACTGGCTGTTCGTCGCCAGCGAAGACGGCGGCACCTGGGCGGCGGATCTGCTGACCATCTTCCAGTCGTGCCGGCTCCAGAGCCTGGACCCGATCGCCTATCTCACTGACATCATGTCAGCTTTGATAGCACAGGATGTGGATCCGCTGAGCTTGACCCCTGCAGTATACGCTGCCCAGCGACGCAAGGTCGCCTGACACATCGACGCATTTTCGTCCGCTGACACTGACGAAAATCCGTCAGATTGACTGCGGCTGGACTCTGAGCGGCTTGGATGAGCGGTTACCTCCGTCCTTTCGCTCCTCGGATTCACTTCCCCGTGGCCAAGACCACGACCACATCGCGCACCGGAGCCTTCTCGCTGAACACGATCGGCTCATTCCGCCCCAACATGCAGAGCGCGGTCGACGGTCCGCCGTCGAGATTCAGTGCTCGCTCGACATGAGCGAGTCCGAATCCATCGGGATGCTCGTGCAGACAGGTGGCGAGATCGAACAGCGATACATCGGTGGTGGCGATGAGGGCGAGGTAGCCATCGATGGTAGCTGCAATCATAGACCTTCGAGCGAAAGCGGGCTTATCGCCCCACTTGATGCCGACGTTCCCGCCCGGATCGATGATGAAGGGTCCTGACTGCCTCGCAGAGGTAACGTCATCGAGTTTGTCATCACGGGTCCGAAGAGTGAGCTTACCCGTGGCATCGATGGCGATGAAGCCTGAGAGCACCGCCTCATCGCTCTTTGGAGACACGGTGCGTTCGTCGATCCTGAGCAGACCGGCGGGCGTGAACTCATTGGTGAAGTAACCGCCGTTGATGGCCGCGATGCCGGCCTTGGTTCTCATCACGTCTGCGACCGAGTGCCCGGGCTCCTTGATGGCCACAGGCTGTTCGACGAAGGTGATCCGTGTATTAGCGGCAAGTAGGAGCGCAGTGCTGGTGAAGGCGCGCTTCGTTCCGTCCGGCAAGCGAGAAGACCAGGCGGAGGTTCGGCACGTTCCTGCGGGAACGTTGCTGTGGTCGACCTGGACAAACGACCATTCGGCTGCTGTTGCACAAGGTGTGAGTAGCAAGAAGCAGAAGAACAAAGGAGAGCGGGGGAATGGCATTGGTCCTACGCGAGTTCTGGGGAATAATGACC
>JACDEN010000286.1:4064-4789 GCA_013816415.1 Planctomycetota bacterium | reverse complement strand
GTGCGGGGTGGTGGCTCGCCGGGCGTCCCCTGCAATCGACGCCAGCGAGCCTCGCTCGGCGTCCAGCAGCGAAGCTGTCGCCGGCGGCGGTCCCTGCGCACGAACCGGCGACCACCGCACCGGCGATTGCGGAACGTCACGACGCACCGACTTCGCCCGTCGAACCAGCGGAAGAACCCGCCGTGGTCGTACCGCCCGCATCCTCCGAGCCGCAGTGGGTGGTGTGGCAGGAGCAGATGTCACAGGCGTTCCTCGCGGCGGGCGCGGCCGCATCCGGCGATGCGCCGATCGGTACCGCGGTCGCGGCGTGGCGGCGATTCCTGACGACGTACTCCGAGGAAAATCCGTTCAGCACCGAAGACGAGGAGCTGCGTCGACGCGCGCAGGCCGCGCTCGGCGAATTGGCCTGGGCCGACCGCGACCTCGTCCATAAGACGCCGGCGTGGGCGTCCGATTCGGGAATCGATGAGCACGGCCGCTGGGTGGAGGTCGCTCCGGCCGGAACCAGCGCATACCGGCAGCGTTTCCGTTACTGTCCGAGCGGAACCGGCACCATCGGCAGTCCCGACGGCGAGCCCGGGCGTCGTCCGGATGAAGCCGCGCGTCGGGTGCGCCTGACGCACGCCTTCTGGATCGCCGATCACGAGACGACCTACGAGCAATACGCGGCAATCACCGGGATTCCGCAGCGCGGCGCCGCGCTCGCACCGGTGGCCGAGAAGACC
>JACDEN010000286.1:0-4054 GCA_013816415.1 Planctomycetota bacterium | reverse complement strand
GACCTGGACCGAGGCCGCCTCCTTCTGCGACCAGCTCGGCAAGCGCCTCGCCTTCACCGTCCGGCTTCCGACGGAAGCCGAATGGGAGTACGCCTGCCGCACCGGAATCGCCACCGAGCCATTGGACGTGAGTCTGGTGGCATGGACCAAGGAGAACGCCAAGACCACGATGGCCGTCGGTTCGCGGCCCGCCAACCGGTGGGGCATCCATGATCTCAAGGGCAACGTCCTGGAGTGGTGCTCGGATTGGTACACCGCCTCGTCCGTCGACGTCGACGATCCGACCGGGCCCGCGACGGGCAGCGACAAGGTGGCTCGCGGCGGGAGCTTCGAGTTCAACGCGGCTGACTGCCGAGCCGCTGCGCGGTGGCACTTCCCGCCCACCACCCACTTCAACATCATCGGCTTCCGCGTGGTGATTCCCGAATGACCATCTGTCGCTGCCTGTTCGCCATCGCCATCGTCGGCATGCCGGCGATCAGCAGAGCTGCCGACGAAGCGCCGATCGCCGGACCGCCACCAGCCGATGCGGCCCTCGAGCCGGCCATCGATGTGCCCGCGGATCTGCGCGAACGGGTCGCCGCTGCCGAAGCCGCGCACCAGCGCCGAGATGATGCCGAGGCCTACCAGCTTCTCCAGGAATTGCGCACGGATCCACGGTTCGATCACCTGACGACCGCGGCAGCCGCCATCGACCAGCGACGGAACCGGCTCGCCGCCCACCTCGCCCAGGAACTCATCACCCAGGCCGAGGCGCAGGCGCGCGATGGCCGT
This sequence comes from Planctomycetota bacterium, assembly GCA_013816415.1. Lineage (GTDB taxonomy): Bacteria > Planctomycetota > UBA11346 > UBA11346 > UBA11346 > JACCZE01. The sequence continues at coordinate 3,280 of JACDEN010000286.1, read as the reverse complement.
CCCCTGCTGGCGGAGAAATTCTATCGCCAGGCGCTGGCCTATCGCGCTGCCGCGGGCAGCGATCTCGAACGGTTCGTCACCGATCATGTCTCGGCGCTGGGCGGTGCGGCGGAGGTGGCCCTGCGACTGCAGACGCTCTCCGACGGGACCGACGAACCCGAATCGCTGCGCTGGCGCCTGCGCACGATCGGTCTCGCATCGAACTGGGCCATGCTCGACGAACAGCACGCCCGGCTCCAGAAGCTGGTGCGTTTGGCGGGCGACGCCGATGACGACGTGCGCGCGTTCACCCATGAGGCGACCTCGGTCGCCGAGCGCCTGCTGCGTCAGCACACCTCGACCGAGGTAGGAGCGGCCGCTCATGGCGAGCATGTGCTCGCCGACGGCCGCCGCATCCTCGGTGCCGCGGATCCCACCGTCTCGACCCTCGCCCACGCCGTGACGCTGGTGCAGCGTCGCGACGCGCTCTTGCGCTTCGGTCGAAGCGAGAACGCATTCGCACTGCGGATATCGGCGTGGCGACCGACGATCGGCGGTTCGTTCCACGCGAGCGCTACGCCCGCCAGCACCACCGGCGGTTTCGCGAACGCCTCCGCCTCGACCGCCCTCGCCGGAAGCGATCTCGGGACGCGCATCGAACTGCAATGGCTGCGCGAGCCGTCGCCGATCCGCGGGCGCGATGGGTTCGTCTTCGGAGCGATGGTCGCCGCCACCAGCGCGAACCTGACCACCGATCTGGTGCTCGCGGACCCGGACACCGGCGCCGCCTCGCTGCAGAACCAGCATTTCTCGAGCGCGATCGGCGTACGCAGCCTGGGACTCGACGGCATCGCCGGCTGGCGCTTCGGCCTGGGCGGCGAGGACAGCCCGTGGTCGCTGCAGACGCGCGCCTATGCCGGACTGCACGCCCTGCAGATGCGCTATGGCACGCGGCGCGGCGCGGTCGACGGCTCCGCGACGAGCCGCACCGAGGACGCGAACGGATACCTCGCCGAATGCGGAGCGGATGTGGAAGCAGCATGGCGCTTCACCGCGCGCTGGGCTGCTGTCGGCACGCTCGGCTATCTCTACGGGATGGGTTCGGTCGATGCCGCGACGGGGTCAGCCCGTTTCGTGAATACCCCCGGCACCACGACCACCACCGGCAGCTACGAGGAATCGTTCGAATCGCTGCGACTCTCGGGGCCGTATGTGGGTTTGGGATTGCGCGCCGCGTTCTGACCCGCCTGAGCTGAGCGATGTCCCTCGACAGCCTGCGAATTCGGCGGAAACTCGCTTCATGAAATCGCTCTGGGTGTTCCTCGGTCTGCTGTGGTGCCTGAGCGCGCCCCCCCTCTGCTGCGCTGCCGACGTGATCATGGTCAGTGACACCTTCGATTCCTATCCTGATGCCTCCTTCGTCGCATCGAGCGTCGGGACCTCTGGCCACCATGACGGCATCGGGTGGATCCGTCCGGGGGGCTGGTTCCTGGTCGGCAATGTCGGCGACCCGTCACGGCCGGCGGGAGGAAATGTGTTGGCGCCGGGAATCCTCATGAACGGAGTGATGTCTGCGAATCGATTGGAGACGGTGAACGCGGGTTTTGTGGGACGCGCGTTTTTGACCATGGTCCCGGCTATCGGAGCTCCTCTTTTTGTGCGGTTCGGACTCCAAGGCACCTCTATGCAAGGCATCGCGTCGGCGTCAGCGACCAATGATAATGTCATCGCCTTCAGCAACTCGGTCTGGACGAGTCAGATTTTCTCCATCAACACCCAGGGTACCCGTACCTCAACCGGCGCCACTTTTCCGAATAGGATCCGTTGGCGGTTGAATGGACAGAATGTTGCGACGACAGCCAATTCTGCTGCCGATGCGGATGACTTACCACATGTCGTCATTCTAAAAATTATTCGGACATCAATCGGCCCGGGCACGTTTCTCGATACGGTCACCCTCTTCATGGATCCGATCGGCTCCACGGAACCCTCATCGACGATATTTCCGAGCTTCTCGATTAGTGATGCGAGCTTCGACCGCATCTCCGTCACCGCCGCCGGCACCGGCCTGTTCGCCAAGATCGCCGTCGATCAATTTCGCATCGGCACTACCTGGAACGCGGTCACTGGAACCACCACGCCGGTCGTCCAGACGATATCGCCCAGCGTTGGTGCGACGGTGGTCAAGACCAGCGTGACGATCACCGGAGAACAGTTCATCGATCCGATCACGGTGTCCTTCGGCGGTGCGCCGGTCGCCCCGACGACCACCACGGCGACGACCTTGAACGTGTTCGCTCCGCCGAATGCGACGGCGGGTCCGGTCGATGTGACCGTCTTCAATGCATCGGGAGCAGCCTCCGATACGACCGGAGCCGCGTCGACCAGCGAACCGGGCGGATTCACCTATCAGATCCCCACCGCCGCGAATCCCGTCCCCGTGGTCCAGCCATCCCTGTCCGGAGACCCGTTCCCCGGCGGCATCCTGACCGCGGATCCTGGCCAATGGGCTCCATCCTTCTCCGCATTCACCTTTGTCTGGCAGCGCGCCGATGATCTCGGAGGAACGGCGCTGCTGAACGTCGGCACCGGTCTCACCTATGTCGTCGCCGATGGGGATTTCGGCAAGTACCTGCGCGTTCAGGTCACGCCCGGATCGACGACGACCAATGCGTTTTCTCCCTTCATCCTGTCGCACATCCCCAAGGCCTCGGTCGCAAGCCTGAGTGAAACCGTCGGCCCCGCTGGCGAACCCTGCGGCTTGGGGGCATCCTCAGCCTTCCTGGTGGCAGCGTTCCTGCTGCTCGCACGACGCCGTCAGCCGCACCTCCGCTGAAGCGGTCGGTCCACTCCGGGGTCGTTCAGCGCGCCACCAGATCCACCACGTCGATCGCGCACCCGAGATAATGCAGCCGGTCGAGCCGCCGGCTGTTGCGGGCCTGGATCGCGCGCGGGATGTCTTCGACTGGTAGCGCAAAGGATTCCTGGGCTGCCGCGTCCGGCGCCGAGATGCCCCAGCGCGCTTCGCCGGCGATGCCGGCGGGCAGCAGCGGGACCTCGGTGAGGATGGTGAGCGCCTGACCGGCACTGCGGTAGGCGATGAGATAGGCGAGCGCGTGCTCGCTCGATCCCCGGCGCAGCGCGTCGCTGGCGGCGCCGCAGGCATCGGCGACGCGCGGGGCGGACACCGACATGCGCGCGTACGCGGCTTCGAGAGCGGGAATGGCTGCGCGATCATGGCGGTTGGCGAGCGCGGCGGCAGCGGCCTGGATCGCATAAGGACGGTCGTCATGGGCGAGCG
>JACDEN010000285.1 GCA_013816415.1 Planctomycetota bacterium | reverse complement strand
CGCCTGGTCGACGGCTTCTGGGCGCCGACCAAGCCGACCTGGGGCGTCGACAACCGCACCGTCGCCTTCCGCCACATCTCCGCCGGTGCGAAGGCGACGCGCATGGAGTCGCGCATCCCGGGCTCGGATGTGAATCCCTACCTGGCGATGGCCGCGACCGTCGGCGCCGGACTCTACGGCATCGAGCATAAGCTGCCGCTCACCGATGAGCCGATCACCGGCAGCGGCTACCACGCCGCGGTCGAACGCCTGCCGCGCAGCCTGCAGGAAGCGACCAAGCGCCTGGCCGACTCGACCATCGCGCGCGAGATCTTCGGCAGCACCTTCGTCGATCACTTCGTGCAGACCCGCGAGTGGGAATGGCGGCAGTTCCAGGATGCGGTGACCGATTGGGAACTGCAGCGTTATTTCGAGATCATATGACGGGGAACGTTCTGAGTTCTGGGTGCTGCATATGAGGGATGGGTTCTGCGTACCGCGTTCTGCGTTCTGTGTCGCCGCGCGAGCCGCGTCGTCCGTGAATCCAGGCGTCGTCCCCGGTCTCTCCAACGGAGAACCCAGCACGCAGCACTCAGGAAAGTCCCCATGACCCTGCACTTTTTCAGCTTTCCGACACCCATCGTATTCGGGGCCGGTGCGCGCGCGCAGGTCGCGGATCATCTGAAGGCGAACGGCTGCACCCGGCCGCTGGTCGTCACCGACCGCGGCCTGGCCGCGCTGCCGGTGTTCGCCGACTTCGTCGCCAAGCTCACGCCGACGGTCGATGCGGCGGTGTTTTCCGGCGTGTTCGGAAATCCGGTCGCATCGCAGGTGGCGGCCGGCGTCGCCGCGTACCGCGCGCACCGCGCCGATTCGATCATCGGATTCGGCGGCGGCGCGGCGCTCGACGTCGCCAAGGCGGTGGCGCTGATGAGCGGCCATCCGGGCGAGATCCTCGACTACGAGGACGGCAAGCCGGGCGCGCTGCCGATCGACCGCGCGATCCCCTATTGGGTGGCGCTGCCGACCACCGCCGGAACCGGCAGCGAGGTCGGACGCAGCGCGGTGGTGTCGGACGAGACCACGCACGTCAAGCGCATCGTGTTCTCGCCGCGGCTGCTCGCGCGCGCGGTGTTCGCCGATCCCGAGCTGACGCTGGCACTTCCCGCCGGCGTCACCGCCGCCACCGGCATGGACGCGCTCACCCACTGCGTCGAGGCCTATCTCGCCAAGGACTGGCATCCGATCTGCGACGGCATCGCGCTCGAGGGCGTGCGGCTGGCGGCGCGCAACCTCGCAACCTGCGTGAAGCGTCCGTCGGATGTCCCAGCGCGCGGCGCGATGCTGATGGCCTCGATGATGGGGGCGATCGCCTTCCAGAAGGGCCTCGGCGTCACGCACTCGTGCGCGCACGCGCTGTCCGCGGCGGCCGACATGCACCACGGCCTCGCCAATGGCGTGATGATCGAACACGCGCTCGCGCACAACGTTGCGGCGGTGCCCGAGCGCTTCGCCTCGCTCGCCGAGGCGGCGGGACTCGCCGATCGCAGCGGCGCTGCCTTCCTCGCCTGGCTCATCGCGCTCAAGGCGGAGATCGGCATTCCCGCCGGACTCGCCTCGGCGAAGGTCGATCGCGCGCTCATCGACCGTCTGGTCGACCTCGCCGTCCAGGATGGATGCCACCAGTCGAATCCACGTGCGTGCTCGCGCGACGACTTCCGCGCCATTTTCACCGCCGCGTACGCGAAGTAGCGATCCATGCTGACTGTCGTCAATCCCGCCACCGGCGCCACGGTCCGAGAGATCCCCGAGGACACCCCCGAGACCATCAGCGCGGCGTTCGCCCGCGCGCGCGCGGCGCAGAAGGTCTGGGCGCGCACCGCGCTGGCCGACCGCAAACGCCGCATCGCGCGCTTCCGCGAGCTGGTGGCCGCGGCCAAGGACGACCTCGCCCACACCCTCACCCGCGAGACCGGCAAGCCGATCGCGCAGGCGCGCAACGAGATCGGCGGCTTCGACGCGCGCCTGGACTTCTTCCTCACGCACATCGATGCCGCGATCGCCGATCAGGTGGTGCTGAAGGATGCCGCGAAGAAGCTCGAGGAGCGCATCGCCCACGAGCCGCTGGGCGTCATCGCCAACATCTCGGCGTGGAACTACCCGTGGTTCGTCGGCGGCAACGTGTTCGTGCCGGCGCTGCTCACCGGCAACGCGGTCCTCTACAAGCCGTCGGAATTCGCGACCTGCACCGGGCTGGCGATCGCCGCCCTGCTGCGCGAAGCCGGCGTGCCCGAGGATGTCTTCATCCCGGTGGTGGGAGGGGGCGTGGTCGGCGCGGCCCTGACCGAGCTCCCGCTCAACGGGGTGTTCTTCACCGGATCCTACGCCACCGGCGCACGCATCGCGACCGCGGTCGCGGCGCGCATGGTGAAGTGCCAGCTCGAACTCGGCGGCAAGGACCCGGTCTACGTCTGCGACGACGTCGACGTCGCCGCCGCGGCCGCGGCGACCGCGGACGGAGCGTTCTACAACGCCGGCCAGAGCTGCTGCGCCATCGAACGGCTTTATGTGCACCAGTCGATCCTGCCGCGCTTCATCGATGAGTTTGCCAAGGTGGTCAACGCCTTCGCGATCGGCGATCCGCTCGACGACGCGACCTACATCGGGCCGATCACGCGGCCAGCGCACATCACTGTCCTCGAGCACCAGATCGCCGACGCCAAAGCCAAGGGCGCGCGCGTGCTCTGCGGCGGGGCCCGTATCGCCCGACAAGGGTCGTATTTCGCGCCGACGGTCCTGGTCGACGTCGATCACACCATGGCGGTGATGCGCGACGAGACCTTCGGCCCGATCATCGGCATCATGGCGGTGTCCGACGACTCCGAGGCCATCCGTTTGATGAACGATTCGACCTACGGCCTGACCGCCGGCGTTTACACCCGCGATGGCGCCCGCGCGCGTGCGATCCTCGCCCATGTGAATTCCGGAACCGCGTATTGGAACTGCTGCGACCGCGTCAGCCCGCGCCTGCCCTGGACCGGCCGCGGCTGGTCCGGAATCGGCAGCACGTTATCAGTCGCGGGCATCACCGCGTTCACCCAGCCGAAGGCGTGGCATCTCGTGCAGAGCTGACCGCGGGGGCGATTCGGCTCTGTGCGGGATCCACAATCCGTCGGGCCTACCCGCGTTCAGAAATCGCGCAAAGGCGCTGCCGCGGGCGCCGCCCTCTTCGCCTGCTCCTCGGCGGCTCGTGTCGCGTGGATCGCTGCGAGCCTCGCCCGCAGGGCCTGGTGGACATCCGCTGTCTGGGTGACCGTCCACGCGCCATTGGCTTCGATGGCCCCAACTCCGGCGCGCTGCCAGCTCTGAGGCGTCAACGCCACGAGATCGGCGGAGGTGCTCGCGGGAAGCCCCGTGAGATCGTAGGTGTGGGTGATTAAGGCGGTGGACGCGAGGGCGGCCGGAGCGGCTTCCGGTGCGGCAACGGCTGGTGCCGCCGGCGCAGCAACCACCCGAGCGGGCGCGATCTTCGCAAGAGTGATGACGATCGCCTGGTTTTTGATGGTGTATTCGAGATCCGCGAGCGCGGTGATGGTGTCGAGCGCGGCTTCAAAGGTCTCGTCCTTCAGGGTCACGGTGACTGTCCGTGGATGCTTCAGAGCGAGGACTTCCGGGGTGACGATGATGTTGCAGCCGGTCACCTGGCGCAGGAAAGAAACGATGTCCTCGACCGACTGCTCCTTGAACTCGCAGGATACGGGCTGCTGGAGCCGGTCCGCCATCGTCTTCCGCCAGGGCATGTCAGCGTCAGGGGCGACGGGCACCGCTGCCACGACACCGCCTTCCGCCCGAGGCGCAGCCACATGCCAATAAACGACTTGGTCGCGCAGCTCGTATGCGACGCCGGCGCCCCTGGCCACGAAATCCAAGACGAATCTGAGCGCCATGTGGTCGACCTTCATCGTGACCGGTGGAGGGCTGGCAGCGATGAGCGCGGGATCGATCAGCATGTTCACGCCGGTGACCTTGTGCACGAAGGAGATCGCATCGCTGAGATCCGTGTCCTGGAAATCGAGCGTCACCTGCTGGTCGAGCTGCAGCTGCGTGCTCTTCGTCCAGGCGGCATCGTCGATCCCACCGACGAAGCCGTGGCCCGCATCTGGTGCGCGATCTCGAGGCGCGATGAGGACCGTTCCGTCGACCAGCGTCCAATCGGTCTTGCTGAACCGCGTCATCCATGACAGCACATGCGCGAGCGACATGTCGGTCGCCGCCATGGTCATCGGCTGGTCCTTGGGGACGCCATCGGCGAGGACGATCGGCACCCCCGAGATCCCGGTGAGGAAGCCAGCGACCTCGGAGAGCGGTTGATCCTGGAAATCGAAGGAGACGCCTTTTTTCAGCATCTCCGGCATGGCTGGCAGGCCAACAGTGGCGGTGCGCACTCCAGGCTCCTGTGTCGACCCGACCACGATCAGCGACGGTGGCGCTTCCTGCGACAGCAGCATGGGCAGCGCGCCGATGGTGAGGGTGGCGGTGCAGAGCAGGGCGATCTTCAAGGTCATGGACACGGCTCCGACGGTGGGCATTCCGGATACCGATGCGCGCAGGGGCGCATCGAGCAGGGCGTGGAATCCGGTGGGCAGCGGCGCCGACGCGCCGACCGGGATGTCCATCAAGCGCTGCGGGATCTCCGCCACCGATAACGCGCCGGCAAGCGGCCGCAGCCGGCTGCGCAGCGCGATCAGTGCGCGATGCACGCGCGTCTTCGCGGTGCCGACCGGCACGCGCAGCTCGGCGGCGACCTCGCTGAAGC
>JACDEN010000284.1 GCA_013816415.1 Planctomycetota bacterium | reverse complement strand
GCTCAAGGTGAGCGTCGGCAAGGGGGATGGGAATGGCAGGAGCTTCGATCCCCGGATCTCGGGCGACGGTCGCACCGTCGTCTACGCCTCCGTAGCCGATGATCTCGTGGATGGCGACACCAACGCGGCCAGCGACATCTTCGCCGCGCTGGTCACCGAACAGGGCAGCCAGCCCTATGGTGGAACGCCGCGTTCACTCCCCGGACGTCTCTTCGCGCGCGACTATGACACCGGCGGCGAGGGCGTCGCCTATCACGACACCGACGCCACGAACAACGGTGGTCAGTACCGTCCGAGCGAGGGCGTCGACCTGTCGACATCGAGCGCCGCCGGAGACGTCTATCTCGCCGGCGTCCAGACCGGCGAGTGGCTGAAGTTCACCATCACCGTCGGCAGCGCCGGTTCCTACACCATCAGCGGGCGCATCACCTCGCCCTTCTCGGGCGGCCGGTTCCACTTGGAGAACAGCTCGGGCGTCACGCTGGGCGGCCCGTGGTCGGTCCGCAATACCGGCGGCTGGCAGAACTGGCAGGCACAATCGTTCGGCACGGTCCAACTCGCGGCCGGAACACAGACGCTCAGGCTGTTCGTCGACGGCGGTGGATTCAACCTCGACTACCTCGATTACACGGCCACGACGACCGGCGGATCGTTCGCTGCCAAGATCAACTTCCAGCCCGCTACCGCCCCAACGGTGGCCGGATATGCCGTCGATGCCGGAGCCGTCTTCGCTGCCCGCAACGGCCTGACCTACGGTTGGAGTGCGGCGGTCGATACCCGGGATCGCAATGCGAACTCCGACCAGCGCATCGATACCCTCGCCCTCATGCAGTCCTCGTCGAATCCGAACGCGCGCTGGGAGATCGCGGTTCCGAACGGCACCTACGCCGTGCACGTCGTCTGCGGCGACCCCAGCTATTTCGACGGCAACTTCAATCTCCTGGTCGAAGGGATGGTCTCCGTCACAGGACGGGCAAGCTCGATCACGCCTTTCCGAGAAGGCAACGTCACCGTGACGGTCACTGATGGGCGGCTGACGATCTCGAACGGCAGCGGCTCGTATAACACGAAGATCGACTACGTTGAGATTCAGCAGGTGCCCACAGGGAATGGGTGATCGGTCTGGGCTCGGGTGCTCGTGGCGATGACGCGAAGAGCGCTCATGCGGGCACCGATCTACGACAACCTCGGCTGGAGACCGCTACCGCTCAATCTGCGACGGTTTACCACATTACCACGGCAGAGGTAACGTTGGAGCTTTTGACCAAGCGGATTTAGTCATCGAAAAGCGAAGTTTTCACCACGTACTCGTCCGCGCCCAACGCTGTCCTGCATGGTCCGTTTGTTGAACGTGGTGCACCTGAGGTGCACCACAAGCCGCTAGCTGAAATCCAATAAAATTAAGTCGTAAACAGTTGTCACAAGTACTTAGCCCAGGTGGGACTCGAACCCACAAGATCTTGCGATCGGCGGATTTTGAATCCGCTGCGTCTGCCAGTTCCGCCACTGAGCCGTGGTCGAGGACGGTAGGGGTCGCCTGCGCGGGAGCAATCGCCGTGGGATCAGGGCCGGGACAACTGCTCGATGCGCCAGGCCAGCGCGCCCTCGATGAACGGATCCGTCAGGTCGTAGCGCTGGTAGGAGGGGATCGCCAGGTAGGCGCGGTACTTGTCGAGCGCATCGGCCTTGCGCCCGGCACGGTCGTCGATCACCGCTTCGAGGAGCTGCAGGTCGAACGGTGCGCGAGCGCGGACCGGCTGCCTGAGGTAGGCGGTGCGATCGATCTCGCCGGCGAGGTAGCGCGCGTTGAACCAGGGCCTCTGGCCGTAGGCGAATGGATGTTCGCGGCCCCATGCATACGCCCGCGCGAATGCCTGCGCATCGCCTGCGCACTGTTCGAGCAGTGGCACCACCACGGAATTCTCCAGTGGAAACATGCCGTACTGGTGGAACTCGTAGCGCGGCGGAGCAGTGAACCCGGCCTTCGCCTGCTCGTGATCGCCGCGGAGGTACGCCTGGAGTCCTGCCATGTGGCGCGGGTACATGGCCCACAGCCAGTGGTCATGGAACCTGCGGTCGAGCTCCTCGAAATCCCCGGACGCGATCAGATGTTCGACGCCGGTGCGATCCTTCTCTGGGACCTCGTCCAGGTGACCGAGGGCCCGCAGCGCCCATACCTGCGGCGGCTTCGTCTGGCGGGCGATGTCCAGCGCGCGCTCGGTCTGACCCACCATGATCAGAACTCCGATATCATCGGGATATTTTGCGAGCCGTTCGGCGAAGCGCCCTTCCTCGTACAGGCTCTGGTCCGGATTAGTCAGATCCGGATACCATTTCACCAATTCGCTGCCCCGTCCTGATGCCCAGAACCCCTCCCGCGCGATCGTCGGCTTGTCGGCGAAGAGTTCGATCACCTTCTCGGGGTGTCCGAGATTCTGGTAGGCATGAGCGACCTGGATCGGAAGTCGGGGATATCGATCGATGATGTCCTGGAAGCGGCCGAGGACGTCCAGGCAGTCGGCGGCGACGCCGTCCGCCACCACCTGGCCCGTCAGGACCTGATCGTGGACGGTGAGGTAACGCTCGATCAGCTCGGTCTTCCCCTCGTCGTAGCCGGCCTTCAACATCGGTGAGACGTAACTGCCCCAATGCACCGCTATCCGCGTGCGCAAGTATTCGTCCGCGCTGGCATACAGGTTCGGAAGCGTGCGCAGCACGTCATCATGGCGGCCATTCGCGGCTAGCTGATCCCACCGTTGCAGCTCAGCCATACCACGCCAATGCGCATCGGTGAGCTGGGCGAACGCCGCCTCCGCTGCGGACTCCTTCCGGCACCGGTATAGGCACAGTCCTTCCTTGTAGCGCGCTTCCTCGGCCATCGCCGTTCCCGACTGATCGTCGGCGACCTTGGCGTACTGCCGCGCGGCCTCCTCGTATTCCTCGTGCTGCAGGCAATGGTCGCCGATCGCAATCGCCGGAAGCCGGCGCGGAGTGCCGCGCGCGCTCAATCGCACGTCGGTGAACGCCTTTCCCGGGTAATAGGCGTACAAGGTGACATAGCCGCCGGTGAACGGCTGGAGATCCTGGTAGGCGCAGATGCTGCGGCCGTCGATCGCAAGGCTCAGACGACCGCCCACCAATTCAGCGCGGATGCGGTAGCGTCGGCCGACCTCTGGCTTGACGTAGCTGAACGAGACGATGCCGTGCTGCCAGTCGAAGATGCGGCAGTACGATCCCTCATTGGCGCCGAACTGCAGGATCGCGTGCGGTTTTCGCATGATGTGCTCGAAATCCGGCGTCGGTCCGGTGTCGCTCGAGCGGGTCAGGATCACCGAGAGATCGCACGGGTACGATCCATTGGTGATCTCGCCTTCGAATTCCACCGCGATGTCGCCGCGCAGTTCGGTACGGTAGGTGAGGGTGCTTTCCCCGCCTTCCACCGAGATCAGCCGCCGGGCCTCGGTCTTCCAGGCGCCTGAGGACACTGCCCAGCGATCCTTCCAGCTGTCATCGCTGAAATCCTCGCGGACGATCGGCTCGCCCCAGGTGGCGATCTCCTTCAGGCGTTCGCCATAGAGGGTGACGCCCAATGCCGAGATGACGACGGCGGCTGCGGTCGACAGCCAGAACAACCGCGCGTTGCGCGCGTGCCATCGCCGCCAGGCCTGCCACCAGGTATCACGGTGGGCGCTGACGGATTGCCCGCCTTGAAAGTGTTCGAGGTCGCGGACGAAGGCGAGCACGTCTGGATAGCGGTCCTCTTCTCGCGCGTTCATCGCCTTCAGCGCGATCGCGATCAGCGACCTGGGGGCGAGCGCGGATTCCGCCGCGGTCGGCGCGTCGATGACTCCTTCGCGCTTCTTCTTCCAGAATTCCTCGGGGTCGTCCGACCAGGTCGGGCAGCGCAGCACCAGGGCGTGGAACAACGCGGCGCCCAGGCAATAGACGTCGCTGCGCGCATCCGCGTGCTCGTTGCGCGCCTGCTCGGGGCTCATGTAGAGGGGAGTGCCGTACAGCCGGTGGACGCCGCCGTGCATGCGCAGGGCGCTGCCCCAGTCCACCAGCAGCACCTCGCCGTAGGTGCCGAGCATGATGTTGTCCGGCTTGATGTCCTGGTGGACGATGCCCGCGGCATGCGCGCAGGCGAGCGCGTTTCCAACGGCGATGAAGATGCTGACCACCGCGTTGAACGACGCGATGCGTTCGGAGCGCTTGCCGGGCGAGGAGGTGGCGATCGCCTCGCCAAGCGAGCAGCCGACGACGCGCTTCATCAGGAAGTACGGCTGGCCGCGGTCGTTGACGTCGATCTCGTAGACCGGAAGCACGTTGGGATGCTGCAGCGAGGCGGCGATCCGCGCCTCCTCGATGAAGCGTCCGATGGCCGCCGGATCCTCGTCGCATTCGTTGAGGAATTTCGCCGCGACCTGGCGATCGAGATTGCGGTCGAAGGCCGAGTACACGCAGCCGGTGGCGCCGGCGCCGATGATCCCTTCGATGGCGAAGCGGCCGGTGCTCTCGCCGACGGCGCGGCCGAATCGCGCGAGCTCGGTCGCGAGCCCGCGATCGTGGAAGCGCGGCCCCTCCTCGGGATGTTCGCCGATCCGCGCGCGCAGGGCCCGCGCCTCCTCGACGAAGCGGCGCATGCCCTCGGGCGAGAAGGCCTCGTCGGGCAGGGTACGGCCGTGGTCGATCGAGGGGATGGTCATGCCGCTCGTCGAGTATACACGATTCCTGACGGCGGCGGTGCCACGGCCGCCCGCACGGTCATCCTGAGACCGCTCGACGCACTGTCTGGGCG
>JACDEN010000283.1 GCA_013816415.1 Planctomycetota bacterium | reverse complement strand
GCCGCTGGCAGCTCGATCGGCACCGATGGTGCGCCGGCGGTGGCGAGCGCGGCGGAGATGACCGCGTCGCGATCCTTCACCGGATCGCGGGCTTCGGGCCAGGCGACCGGCGCGGCGAGACGGAATCCGACATAGACGGTGCGCATGTCCCCGCGCACCGAGAGGCGGTTGCCCGCGCGCAGCTTCGAGGCCTGGTCGCCCCACGAGCCGCCGCGCGCGACGTGGTTCTCCTCCTCGCGTCCGAGCGGATCCGCGATCGGCGTCGGCGAGTAGTTGCCGTAGTTGTCCTGGCACCACTCCCAGAGGTTGCCGTGCATGTCGTGCAGGCCGAGGACGTTCGGGAAGCGGCGCTTGACGTCCTTCGACCCCGACGGCGCGTTCTTGGTGAACCACGCCACGGTCTCGAGCTTGGCCTCCTCGAGCGGGCCCTGATAGCTCGAGAACGGCACGTCATTGCCCCCGCGGCAGGCGTATTCCCACTCCGCCTCGGTCGGCAGGCGCGCCTGTAGTTTCGGGAACGCGCTGTTGAGCGTGAGCATGAAGCGTCCGCAGTCCTCCCACGAGATGCGGTCGACGGGGCGTTCGGTGCCGCGGAACTTGCTGTCGTGCTTCGCTCCGATGGCTTCGTAAAAGCCCTGCGTGCACTCGCTGTCGGCCATCCAGTACGATCGCGTCAGGGTCACCGACACGCGCACCTCGTCCTTGTCGCGACCCTTCTCGTGGTCGGTGGTGCCCATGGTGAATTGGCCGCTGGGCACGTAGCGGAAACGCTGGGTGATGCCCTTGACCGTCAGGTCGGCCCACGGTCCGTACTGGTCGCTGCCGGTGGCGGTGGCCCACGCCGGCGCAGGCGGGCCCTGCAGGATGGCGACGCGCGTGGCCCAGGTCTTGACGTCCTCCTCGGCGGATCCGACCAGCGAGAGCAGCTCGCTCGACAGCTTGGGCGCATCGATCGGCAGCACATAGGCGTTGGCGAGGCGTTCGGTCAGCGCGCCCTTGAGCGCGCCGACGCGCAGGACCTTCGCGTCCCAACGCTTCACGTCGGGCTCGGCGGCGCCGACCTTGCTGGCGAGCAGCGCGATCTCGGCCGACGCGCGCGACGGAACGGGCGCGACGGTGTCGAGCACGGCGAGATCCGTCCGCAGCTTGCCGACCAGGGCGACCTTGTCCCGCCACACCGTGATCTCGTCGTCGCCGTCGCCGACGATGCGTGCAAACTCCTCGAGCAGCGCATCCACGCCGACCGGCAGGGCCGCCGCCTCGTCGAGCGGCTTGAGCGCGAGGTGCAGGCGGGTGTAGTCGGCGATCTTGCCGCGCCACGAATGCACATCGGGGTCCTGTTCCCCGACATAGAACCCCAGCGTGCTGATCTCGTCGACCAGGGCCTTGTTGACGCGCACGTTCCTGGCCGCCTTGGCGCGCAGCGACGTGCGCAGTTCGTCGACCTTCGCCTGCTCCTCGTCCAGGCGCCGCTGATAGCCGCGCTTCTGCTCATCCTTCAGGCCGCCGAGGTCATCGAGCTGCTTCAGCGCGACTGCGCAGCTGCGCTGGTCCTCGAGCTTGACCGGATCCTTGGCGTCCAATCGCGTCAAGGTTTCGCGCAGGCCATCGATCAGGCCCTTCGACGAGCGCATCCTGCGCTGCCAGCCCTGCACCTCGTTGTCGTCGTCGGTGACCAGGGCGCGCAGGTGGTCGAGCGTGTCGCCCATGGTCGACATCTCGGTGATCGACACCGGCTTCGCATCGTCGAGGCGCGCGAGGCGGCCGCGCAGATCCTTGATGTAGGCCGTCGATTCCTCGACCCGGCGCAGCCAATGCTTGAGATCCGGATCATTGGCGTCGACCAGGGTCTTGAGGGTCGCGAGGTCGGCCTTGAGCGCGTTCTGCAGCGCCAGCGTCACGTACTCGTCGTGATTGTCCAAGCGCGACACGCTGGTGCGCAGCTGCTTGATGTACGACAGCGCGCCATCGATGCGCGACGTCCAGCGGTCGCTGTCCTTGTCGCCGCCGGAGAGCAGCTGAGTGAGGGTGACGAGGTCCGAGCGCAGGCGCGATGCCTGGCCCTCGGTGATGGCGGCGTTTGCGTCATCGAGCACCGCCAGCTCGGCGCGCAACTGGACGACGCGTTCGGTGTAGCCGGAGAACTTCTGGCGCCAGCGGGCGGCGTCGGGGTCCTTGTCGCCGACCAGCGATTCGAAGCGCTTGAGCTGCGGGTCGAGGCGGTCGTAGATCGCGGTGGTGATGACCGCGGCATCATCGATGTCCTTGAGCGAACGCCGCAGATCGGTGGATTCCGATCGCGCGCTGTCGAGTTTCGCCGACCAGCGCATGGTGTCGACGCCCTTGTCGCCGACATGGTCTTTGTACGAGATGAGCGCCTTTTCGGCCTCGACGCGCAGGGCCGCGTCGACGACATCGACCTCGTCGAGGTGCGCGAGGCGCTTCTGCAGAGCTCCCACCTGGTTCAGCTTCGCGGTCCAGCGCACGACGTTGGCGTCAGCCGAGCCCTTGTACTTGCGCAGTGCCTCGAGGTCCGACACCGCGCCCTTCGGCACGTCGCGCACCTCGTCGAGGACCTTGAGGTTGGCCATCAGGCGTTCGACGTCCTTGCGCTCGACGCCGCGCACCTCGGCCTGCTGCTGCCAGTACCAGAATCCGCCGCCGCCGCCGCCCATCAGCACCAGGCCGGCAGCGACCAGCGGCCAGATCTTGCGCTTGCGCACGCCGAGATATCGCGACATCGCCTCCTCGGCACCGGTGCCGAACTTGCTCGAGAACACCGCGGTCAGCGACA
Source organism: Planctomycetota bacterium (assembly GCA_013816415.1). Taxonomy (GTDB): domain Bacteria; phylum Planctomycetota; class UBA11346; order UBA11346; family UBA11346; genus JACCZE01. Next base: position 2,013 of record JACDEN010000283.1, on the reverse strand, counting down.
TGCTGCCGTCGCGGATGCGCTCGAGGTCGGTGACCATCTCGGCCGCGTCCTGATAGCGCTTGGCCGGGTCCTTCTGCAGGCACTTCATCACCACAGCCTGGTACTGCTCGGAAATCGTCGGATCGATCGACGTCGGCAGCGGCGGCTCGGCGTAGTTGTGCTGATAGATGAGCGCGTTGGCGGTGGTTCCGTCGAAGGGCTTCTGGCCAGTGAGCAGTTCGAAGAACACCACGCCCAGGGAATAGAGGTCGGCGCGGCAGTCGACCATGTCGCCGCGGCCCTGCTCGGGCGAGCAGTAGGCAGGCGTGCCGACCGCGGTGCCGGTCATGGTCATGCCGGTCTCGCCGGCGATCTTCGAAATGCCGAAGTCGGCGATCTTGAGCACGCCCTTGGCCGTGATCATCATGTTCGGCGGCTTGATGTCGCGATGCACGATGTTGTGCTTCGCCGCTTCGGCGAGGCCGCGCGCTGCCTGTAGCACGTAGCCGGCGGCCTCCTCGACCGTCATCTTTTCGCCGCGGTCCTTCTTCTCGTTGATGATGCCGGCGAGGTCGACGCCCTCGACGTACTCCATCACGAAGTAGACGATGTCGTCCTGGGCGCCGGCCGCGAACACCTGCACCACGTGCGGGGTGTTCAGCAGCGAGGCGGTGCGCGCCTCCTGCTCGAAGCGCGCGCGCATGCTCGGATCAGCGGTGAGATGCGACGGTAGCACCTTGAGCGCGACCCGGCGCTTGAGGCTGATCTGCCGCGCGCGGTAGACGGTGCCCATGCCGCCTTCGCCGAGGATGCCGCCGATCTCGTAGTCGCCCAGCTGCTTGCCGGTGAGATTTCCCTGGCGGCCCTTGAGATGCCAACCGTCGTCCATCGCCGGGCTCGTGCCGCGGGTGCCGGATCCGGTGCGCGAGCCGGTGCCGGTGGTGCCCTCCTTCTTGCGCTCGCCCGGCGTCTTGATCGAGAGGTCGCCGCCCTTCGGCGCGATGCCGAGCATGGTCGCCTCGCGGCCGATCCATTCCTCGTCGCTGCCGCCGCCGCCGGGAGGAGTCATCTTCGGCACGGGAGCGCCGACCATGGTCTGCTCCTGGCCGAGCCATTCCTCCTTCGGCTCTGCGGCCTTCGCGGCCGGTCCGACCATGGTCTGCTCGTTGCCCAGCCACTGCTCGGCCGGGGCCGGGGCCGCCTTCGCGATCGGCGGCGCACCGCCGACCATGGTCTGCTCCTTGCCGAGCCACTGGTCATCGCCGTCGTCGAGGGACATGATCTTGATCGGCGCAACCGGAGGAGGAGTCGGCGCGTTCGGCGGCAATTCCGCCGTCGCGCCCGGCAGCACCGACTGGTTCTGCATCGGCGTGTTGTCGTTGTTGATCAGCGGGTTGGGCTTCTTGTCCTTCCACATCGAACGATCGAGCTTGATCGGCATGGTCGGATCGGTGGGCAGCGACTTGCGGTTGATGGGCCGCTGCGTCGAGCCGGTATCAGGCTTCGGCGGCTGCGCCTGCTTCGAGTCGTCCTGAGGGTGCTTGTCGTCGGACATACGCGGTTCCAGTCAGGTCATTCGAGGGTCGAAGGGGAATTCGAGAAACGATAGCTCAGGCCGACTCCGGCGCACAGTCCGGCGCCGACCAGCGAGATGGTGGTGCCGCCGGCGGCGAGCGAGCTATTCTCCGCCCGGTAGCCGACCTCGGCATCGAGGTGCAGGCTCTCGGTCGCGGCGAACTGCACGCCGAGCCGGGCGGCATAGCTGTAATAGAGGCCGCTGGCGGCGTAGTGGTCGAACGCGCTCTTGCCGGTGAGCTCAAGATTGCCCGCTCCGACCCCGGCGTCGACCAGCGCATCGAGGCTCCAGCGGTCGGAGAAGGCCCAGCCGTATCCGCCGAGCAGGCGGAATCCGTAGGTGGTGTATCCGCCGCCGCCGGCGTACGCGTACGATCCGGCGGCGAGTTCGCCGCCGACGATGAATCCCGTGCTCTCGCCGGGCCCGGACAACGAATAGCGGCCGCCGATCGCCAGCCC
>JACDEN010000282.1 GCA_013816415.1 Planctomycetota bacterium | reverse complement strand
CCGCACGGCCATCGGGGTGTAGGGAGTGCGCGATGATCCAGGGTACGGCTTCACGTCCCGGCTCTCATCCGCCAGCGAGCCGCAGACAGCACGTGCTCGTGCTGTCGGTGGAACGGCCAGCGCCGATCTCGCGCGCTTCGCCTACCGGCCGGATCTGGTGGTCGATTCGGTGGCGGACATCGTGCCGCTGCTCGAGCAGCTCGCGGCCTCGTGACCAGTGCGAAGGATCATTTGGCTGGGACCTCGAGCGTGATCGCGGCGAGCACCGGCTTCTCGGCGCAGGTGATGGTGTAGGTCTCGTCGGCGGTCTTCGCGAGATGCACGTTGCTCTTCTCGTGGCCGTTCTCGGTCCATCTGTAGGTCACCTGGACCGGCAGGAATCCGGCATTCGCCGGCTTGTAGTCGGCGTCGATGCGCACGATCGAGATCATGGTGGTGTTGCGTTGGGTGCCGACGAACCGCACCAGGGCTTCGCGGGTCTGCGGCGGGATCTTGTCGACGACCACGTACTTGGATGAGCCGTTGCCGGTGCTGCCGGCGGCGTGATCGACGGTGGTGTAGGTCTTGCCGCCGTCGAACGAGACCTGCATGTCCCAGCCATCGCGGGCGTCGCGGGCGCGGTAGTTGCAGCCGAAACGCAGCCGCGTCATCTCGCCCGGCGTGGTGATCGGGAAGGCGACGCTGCCATCCCCGCCGGCGACGCGCATGGTGCCGTCGGTGAGGCCGACGCACACGGGATGGAAGTCGGTGAACACGTGCTGGTTCTCCTTCCACGCGGTGTTGGAGTTGGCCTCGACGGTGACGGTGGATTCCTGCGCTCCGGCAGAAAAATGGATGGTGTTGGCGCCCTGGGCCAGCGCGGGCAGCGCGCGCTGCGAGTGCTGGATGTCGTGCGCGATGGTGAGCGAGCCGAGTCCGGTCCCGGCGCCGGTGAGCGAGAATCGCAGCTGATAGTCGTAGCGTCGGCAGACGAACGGCTTCAGGTCGACGGTCTGCGCGCCCGACGCCGCTGGCTTCGGCAGCGACTTCCAATCGAGCCCGTTGTTCTCCGACAGCGACACCTCGATGGCGCCCTTTGGCCCGATCACCGCGTCGTAGGCGAGCGTGCCGCCGAGATAGACGTAGCTGCTGGGCATGCGCAGCACGAGCTGTGCTGGTGCGGCCCCATCGCGCACGTGCACGGCCGGCGCGGCCTTGTCCTCGGACGTGCACGCCAGGTTGTCGGCGACCAGCGCGCCAGAGCGGAACGAGCCGTCGGCGAGGCCGACCTGATAGCGGGTGGTGCCGTTGCCGACGCGCTGGTTCGCAAGATCGCCGAGCGCGCGGGAATAGGACATGAAGTCCTCGCCGATGTTCACGCCCAGGCACAGCGGACGGCCGCCCTTGCCGTCCATGTCGATGTCCATGCCCTTGTTCGACCAGTTGCGCGTCAGCGTCTCGCCGCGGCGCAGCTGGATGTTCAGCTCGTAGCCTTGGGAATAGCCGTAGTCGTAAACCCCGGCCTTGCCATTGGGTCCGTTGCCTGGGCCGCTGTACTCGGCGATGTTGGCCCACCAGCCGTGCCACGGCGTCACCACCAGCCGGCCGTTCTCGTCGTAGGCGGTGGTGCGGGAGAGGATCTCGGGACCGTTGGTCTTCCAGCCGTTCGCCTGCGCCAGCGGCCTGAGCTTCTCGAAGTCGGCCTTCCATTGCGGATTCTGGTCGAGCCAGGTGGTGACGCCGGCCACCATCTCGTCGACGCTGGCGATGGATCCGTCGGCCTTCGGCCAATAGCACACCAGCGCGGAATCGAAGAGGTGCCAGGCGCCGTCGTAGCGGATCTCGCTGACGCTGTGTCCGTTGATCCCCCAGCCGCGCGCCTCGAGGCCGACGTACCGAGCGAGCTGCTCGACGTTCGACGCGGCGCAGCAACACAGACCGTAGCCATAGACATTGAAGGTCTTGATCGCGTCGTGGACGTCACCGGCGTCGCCGGTGAGGAACTCGCAGGGCGGAATGTCCTGCTGCTTGAAGGTGGTGATCGAGCGCCAGATCGCGATTGCCTTGTCGCGGTCGCTCATGCCATCGGTGATGAACGCCTTCTTCCACGCCGCCAGGCTCGAGACGTCGGGCACGTGGTCGGAGGTCACCGACACGTGGTAGATGCTGCCCAGTGGCGGCGTCGGTTCCGTTGTCGCCGCCGTCAGCTGGGGGGCGAGGCAGGCCACCAAGGCCGTGAGGGCAGGAATGGCAGATAGGGCAGATAGTGCAGAAAGGGCAGGAAGTTGGGCGCGAATGGGCATACGGGGTCCCCAGGATGCGGTCGATCAGGAGAGTCTACCTCCTATCCGCTGCCCCGGCCGGATCCTTGCAGCGAATCTGCGCCGCCCTTGGAGCGTGCGGCGGACGACTCACCGCCTGGGGACAGGTGACGGGCGATGCGGTGGCCTTCGAGCGAAAGCTCGCCAGCATCTCGCGGTTCCGATCGCAGGCTCAATTCGAGCAGCTGGTCGCGAACGTCCGGCGCTCCGGTCCGATCGAGCATCTGCGCGAGCTGCGCTACCGGCTCTATTCGCCGGATTCGTACCGCGAACGGTTCGCGTCGACGCCGCTCGTGGCGCCGATGGCGGTCCAGGCGCAGCGCAGAGCGCTCGCCGCGACGTGATGCTCCCGCGTCAGCGGTCCACCGAGCTCATGTCGGGATAGCGCTGGCCCTGCGCCGATCCGACCGGGAACGCCTGGTCGAGCCGTTTGAGATCCTCGGCGTCGAGGCGGAGCTCCGCTGCGGCGAGGTTCTCCTCAAGGTAGCGGCGGCGCTTGGTGCCGGGGATCGGCACGATGTCGTTCCCGCGCGCGAGCACCCAGGCGAGAGCGAGCTGCGCGGGGGTCACGCCCTTCCCGGCGGCGATCGTCCGCACCTTCTGGACGAGAGCGAGATTCGCGGCGAAGCGGACGCCCTGGAAGCGCGGCGCGGTGCGCCGCCAGTCGTCGGCGGCAATGTGGTCGACCGAGGGGAACGCGCCGGTGAGGAACCCGCGCCCGAGCGGGCTGTAGGCGACGAAGCCGATGCCGAGTGCGCGCACGGTGGGCAGGATCTCGGATTCCGGTTCGCGCGACCACAGTGAATACTCGGTCTGCAGGGCGCTGATCGGATGCACCGCATGGGCGCGCCGGATGGTCTCGGGAGCGGCCTCCGACAGCCCGAGATAGCGCACCTTCCCCTGCCGCACCAGCTCGGCCATCGCGCCGACGGTGTCCTCGATCGGGACGGTGGTGTCGACGCGGTGCTGGTAATAGAGATCGATGACGTCGATCCCGAGGCGGCCGAGCGAGGCGTCGCAGGCGGCGCGCACATAGTCCGGCCGGCCGTTGATGCCGAGGAATCTGCCGTCGAGGCTGCGCTCGTTCCCGAACTTGGTCGCCACCACCACCTGCTCGCGCCGTCCGGCGAGCGCTTGGCCCAGCAGCCGTTCATTGGTGAACGGTCCATACATGTCGGCGGTATCGAGGAAGGTGCAGCCGAGCGCGATGGCGCGGTGCAGCGTGGCGATCGATTCGCGGTCGTCGCGTCCGGAATAGAATTCGGACATCCCCATGCAGCCCAGGCCGATGGCGGAGACGGTCAGGCCTTGTCGCCCCAAGGTTCGGGTTGAGATGGACATCTGATCCTCCTCGCGCGCGCGTGATGCGCGGCTGCGCAGTCGATCGGCCCGACAGCGCCGGACAACGGTCAATGCCACCGCCCTCGACTCGACGCCCAGAGGCGCGGACAAGGCGGTCTGGGCCGGGCGCCCGAGGGCGGGGTAAGATACTCCAGGTCTCGGATAGCGGCGACCATGTCGTCGCCGGCGCCCGTCCGTATCATCACCGAGACGGAGGATGACGACATGGCGATCACTGCCGAACGCGTGGGTGGACACCGCTTCCTGCTGGCCAACGACCAGGTCCGGCTCGACTTCGATCTGCGCACCTGCGACACCATGTACAATTATGTCTGGGTGCGGAATCCGGGCACGGACGCATGGGAGCGTCGCTACAACTTCGGCGTCGATATCGGCGCGCGCGAGCGCGGGACCCGCGACATCGTCAACACCATCGGCGTGCATCTGCAGCCGCGCGTGCTCAGCGACGGCGATGGCACGACGCTCGAGCTCACGTATCCCGCGCCGCTGGTGGTCTACCGCCAGTTCGAGAAGGCCGAGGACGGACGCGAGACCTGGTCGTATCCCGACCTGCCGATGGAGCTGCCCAAGCAGATGCGCCTCGCCGACGCCTCGGTGATCGTGCGCTATCGCCTGCGCGAAGGTGAGTGCGCGTGGACGGTCGACGGCCGGCACCTCGGCGGCGTGGTCGAGAACATCACGCCAATCCTCAATGCGATGTGGGTCGACAACGACGACATGATGACGTCGATGCATGTCGAGCACGTCGGTGACTATGAATGGGATCGGCCATCCGCGCTCGCGCACCTCCATCTGCAGGACGTGCGCTACGTGTTGTTCTGGCGCACGGACGGGCGCGGCGTGCCGTACGGCGCAGTGATCGAAGGCCGCCAGCGCCAACATTTCGCGCCCTACACCAACCCGGATGGGGATGGCATCTTCAAGACGTGCTCGAGCAACCAGGACTTCCGTCCGCAGCGCGCGCCCACCACCGGGTATAACGACACCAACCTCTACGTCGGCTTCGAGCCGTCGCGCACCGCGCCCGGCGTGCGCTTCTGCCTGTTCCCCGAACTCGGGTGGGGCCGCGGCGGCAGCGGCGACCAGCTGCTCTCGGCGCTGCGCCGCCGCATCGAGGACGGGCACTGCGCCTGGTGGAACGGCACCACGC
>JACDEN010000013.1 GCA_013816415.1 Planctomycetota bacterium | reverse complement strand
CCTCCTGCGCTGCGCCTGGGCGATCAACGCGATCCTGCCCGAACCGGTGGATCCGCAGCCGGGTGTCGTCGTGGATGGCGAGCGACCCGGCGACGATTTCAATCGGCGTGCCGATTTCGGCGCATTGCTCACGCATCACGGTTGGTCGCTGGCCCATGATGGTGCGAACCAGCACTGGTGCCGTCCGGGCAAAACCAACTCCACCTCCGCCACGCTGAAGGAGGGCGTGCTCTACGTTTTCTCATCGAACGCCGCACCCTTCGAACCGACTCGGGCTTACAGTCCATTCGCTGCGTATGCCCTGCTTGAGCACCACGGGGATTTTCAGGCTGCCGCCACCGAATTGAGGCGGAGTGGATATGGGGCAGCGCCTCAGGCCATCGGCGACGTGGACCTATCCGGATTGCTGCCAGCCAGCAACCCGCTCCTGACCTTCGATCTCCAAACCTTCGCCGAAACGCCAGAGCGTGAGATCGCCTGGCTGTGGCCTGGTGTCATCCCTCGCGGGATGCTGTCGCTGATCGGTGGCAAGCAGGGTTTGGGTAAATCATTCCTGATCTGCGATCTGGCCGCTCGTGTCTCCGCCGGGAAACCGATGCCGGATGGAACCAGCCATCCACCAGGAAAAGTCCTGCTGCTCGCCCGTGAAGATGACGCGAGCTGTGTCCTCCTGCCCCGTCTGCGCGCCGCCAACGCCGACCTTTCCCGCGTGAGCTGGTCAGTGTTCGCCAACACCGCCACCGGGTCGTCCATCGATCTCGCTGCGCATGTCCACCTGCTGGTCGAAGCGACCGCCACCCATGCTTTCGACCTGATCGTGGTCGACACCTTTGCCGCCTTCGCACCGGCGGGAACCGACGCCAATGCGGCCCAGGATGTTCGGCTGCTGCTCGATGCACTCACCCGGCTCGCTCGGCAGACCGGAGCGGCTGTCCTGGTGGTCGCGCACCTGCGCAAGACCGGTCAGGGCGATGGCGATCCCATGGACGCGATTGCTGGCTCGGCCCAGATGACGGCAGGCGTGCGCGTTGCCACGCTGCTCGATAAGGGCATGCAGGACGGCGACCGCTGGTTCCGTGTTGTGAAGTCCAACCTGGGCAGGATCAACGAGAACGGATGGACCTGGCGCTTTCACTGGGGTGATCCCTTCACGGAAGGCGTTAGCGATATGCCCCGGATCGTGTGGGCGCAGGCTGGTGATGAGTACGACGGCTTGGAAGCCAACCGCCAGTCGGGCACCACCACGGTCGATACCCGTGCGATCCAGGACGCTATCACCGAGGTGCTGGGCAAGGGACCGCGTTCGTTGCGGGCTGCCAGCGACCTGGTCCACGCCACCGCTCGGAAGACCCAACCTCGGCTGCGGAAGGCCGACGTGGAGTTGGCCATCGAGGATCTCGTCGAGTCTGGTGATGTCGTCGAAGCCTGGGAAGGACCGCGTGGCACCAGGATGGTCGGCCTCACCGGGAGCCAGGTCGTGGTCGAGGACGTCGAGGACAAAGCACTCCGCCTCGCTCGGGAGAATCCGCACCTCACCGTCCGTGAACTTCGAGCCTTGGTTGGCTGCAAAAAAGATACGGCGATGCAGGCCATGCGAGAGGTCCGGGCGACTACCAAGGATGGCTCGCCATGACTGTCCCCCAGCTCGTTGTCCCCCGTCCCCCGAGCGAAAACGAAGTGGGGGACAAGCGCCGCCAAACACCTCTGTCCCCTGTCCCCCACTCCTCCCGCGCGCCTATAGGGCGCGGAGGTGGGGGACGGGGGACGGAGATGGGGATCAAAATCTTGTCCCCCGAATCCGGGGGACGGGGGACGGGGGACAGATCAACGGGTCCTCCCCGGCCAATGGGCTTCCTCATGCCCGCGGGAACTGTCGCCGAGTTCGAGTCACTTTCCCCGGGTTGTCCGGCGGTCCGCCGGCCAGCCCCCGCACCCCTGACCAGGAATACCACATGCGCATCGAATCCCGCCCCATCGATTCCATTCGGCCCTACGAGAACAACCCTCGCCAAAACGACGATGCGGTGGCGGCGGTAGCCGAGAGCATCCGCCAGTTCGGCTTCCGCCAGCCCATCGTCGTGGATGCCGCGAGCGTAATCGTTATCGGGCACACCCGCTGGCGGGCCGCGAAGCACCTCGGCCTTACCGAGGTGCCGATCCATGTCGCGGTCGACCTGACCGCCGACCAGATCCGCGCGCTGCGCATCGCCGACAACAAGACCGCCGAGATCGCGGAGTGGGATCGTGAAAAACTCGGCATCGAATTGAAGGCGATCGAGGGCGGCGATCTCGACTTGGACTTGGCGGCGCTGGGCTTCGACCAGGACGAGTTGGCGAAGCTGCTCGATCCAGGCGTTCGGGACGGCCTTACCGATCCCGATGAGATTCCGCCCGTGCCCGATGCCGGGCAAACGCTCACGAAACCGGGTGATGTGTGGGTGCTCGGTGATCACCGCCTGCTCTGCGGGGATAGCACCGAGCCGGAACACATAGCTCGGCTGATGGACGGCGGCCATGCCGATCTGCTCCTCACCGACCCGCCGTACAACGTCGCCTACGAGGGCGCCACCGAGGCGGCGATGACCATCGCCAATGACGACATGGACGATGCGTCGTACCGGACGTTTCTCGTCGCCAGCCTCGGGGCGTCGGTCGCGGTACTCCGTGCGGGTGGGGCGTTCTACTGCTGGCACGCCGACTCGGCGGGTTTCACCGTGCGCGGTGCCTGCGCCGATATCGGCCTCATCGTGCGGCAGTGCCTGGTCTGGGTGAAGTCATCCATGGTGCTCGGTCGCCAGGACTACCAGTGGAAACACGAACCGTGTCTGTACGGCTGGAAGGATGGCGCTGCCCACACCTGGTTATCCGATCGCTGCCAGACCACGGTGCTCGCCTTCGATAAACCGAGCCGCAACGGCGAGCACCCGACTATGAAGCCGGTGCCGTTGTTTCTGTACCTCGTGCAGAATTCCTGCGCGCCTGGTGGTGTGGTCATCGATCCGTTCGGCGGATCCGGCACCACCATGATCGCGGCCGAACAGACCGGGCGCCGCGCTCGGCTGATGGAACTCGATCCGCGCTACTGCGATGTGATCGTTCGTCGCTGGGAACAGTTCACCGGCAAGCAGGCTCAACGCATCACCGCCGCCGCCATCGAGCAGACCCCGGCAGGTGCCGGGGTCGTCGAGGGCGCGTGATGCTGCAGATTCTATTTCTCGTCGCAGTCCTCGTTATCGAGGCCTTCGGCCAAGCCACGCACCCGTTTCCCCGTTCAGCCGACAGCGGCGAAGCGACCACGATCCGCCTTGCGGAATCGGCTGGCCGAACCCTTCGAGCGAATCTCTCGGATCATGGCGGCGTAGATCGTCGCGGCCGGCGTCTTGCCCTCGGTCTTCCACAGGCCGCGTTCGAGCATGAGGCCAATGAGATCCTGCGCGTTCAGCGGCCCGCTCGCCTCGCGCAGCACAATCGCTGCGGCGTCCAATCCGGAGAGCGGCTTGCTGACCGAGGACGCTTCAGAATTGGCAGCAGCATAGACCCCTTCCACGGGCCCCGACTTCGCTTCGGGCTTCACATGGGTTTTGGATTTTCGGCTCTTCGACTTGGCGCTCGTCTGGGCCTTGTTCGCTTTGGCGGTCTTGGGGTTGCGGGTGCTGGACATGGGATCCTCCGGGTTGCGGTGGTTATGCTCGGCCAGGAACGTCCCGGCCGAGCGGGTGGTGGGTCAGCGGGACGCCGGCCCGTAGAGGTGATCGGCGAGACGTTCGCTGATGGTGTCGACCGCAGCTTGCGCTGCCGTGTCGGTTGCCCGGACATCGAGGCCGCGATCCCAGGCGTAGGCCACCGCATTGGTATCCAGCCGGCGCAGTTCCAGCTTCGAGATCCGGCTGCGGCCGATCTCGTAGGAAGGAACGGTCGCGTGCTCGGCATAGACTTTTGCGTCGAAGCGAAAGGCTCCGATGCGGCCGGTGGTCCAGCCGACGGTCCCGTCCTTCGGCGTCGGGCTGGTGATAATCAAGTCACCGAGGATCGCGATGGGCTTCCGCGTGGGGCGGCGAGCGGATTGCCTGCCTGCTTCGAACGCGGCACGCAGGGCGTCGCGAATTTCCCAGCAGGCCTGTTCCTTGAAGTCGAGGCTGTCCATGCGCCGGCTCTCCAGGGTCTCCAGCCCGAGGTGGACCTGGGCAATGGTGGCGATGATCGCGTCGCGCTCGCTGGGGATCACAGGGATGGAATCAGGGCGGGTGGCGGGGCGCTTGGGCATGGGTGGCTCCGTTGGGGTACTGATGTTCGTGTTACCCATGCACATCGGCGACATCCAGTTGAGTCCGGCACCGTGGGGTCGGTGCATCATCAGCGGGCTGGCACGGCCACAGGCGGCGCAGATGTCACTTGATAAGCCCATCCCTGCGGATGCCGGCGGAGCCCGTCTCACCGTCCTGTCGCTGGAGGCCGTCGTCCTGCTGCTGAAGCGTAGCGGTTCGCGGCAGGCCTCGGTGGACACGGTACGCGCCGATCTCGCGGCCGGCGCACCGCAGAACGCCGACGGCACCATCAACCTCATCGCCTATGGCGCTTGGCTCGTGCGCGATCTCGCGCATCGGGAAGGCGGCCATGCCGGTTGATCCGCATCACCTCAAGCCGGCCGATCTCGCGCGGCTGCTCAACAGCTCAGCGCTCGGAGCGGTCATCTCGGAGCGACAACTCCATCGCCACCGCACGCGCGCCGGCTTCCGCATCGGCGACGGTCGCAGCGTCGACTTGCTGCGCTATTTGGCGTGGCTTATGGACCAGGTGCATGCGGAGATAACTGCACGCCGGCCCGACGGTGGCTACGCCTCGCACCGCGAAGCGACCGCCGAGCGCGACCGCCTGAAGTCAGAGTCGGGCCGCGATATCGGCGACCTGCCGCCGGTCGAGAACCCGCCACGCCGAGCTACTGCCGATCGCAGCTTCCGCGCCTTCTGCGAGTCCTACTTCCCCGAGGTCTTTCATCTCGGCTGGTCAGAAGATCACCTGCGCGTGATCGCCAAGGTCGAGGAGTCCGTCCTGCAGGGCGGACTCTTTGCCCTCGCCATGCCACGTGGCAGCGGAAAGACCACGATTGCCGAGTGCGCCTGTCTGTGGGCGATCCTCTACGGGCACCGCGAGTTCGTCTGCCTCATCGGCTCCGATGAACAACATGCCTCGGACATGCTCGATTCGCTGAAGACCGAACTGGAGATCAACGAGCTTCTGCTGGCGGATTTTCCCGAGGCGGTCTATCCCATCCAGGCCTTGGAGGGCATCTCCCACCGCGCCAACGGCCAGCTCTTCCGGGGGAGCCGCACCCACATTGGTTGGACCGCCAAGGAGATCATCCTTCCCACCATCCCCGGATCGAAGGCCAGTGGCGCGATCATCAAGGTGGCCGGCATCACCGGTCGCATCCGTGGCATGAAGTTCAAGCGCCCAGATGGCCGCGCCGTGCGGCCATCGCTCGTCGTCCTCGACGATCCTCAAACCGACGAGAGCGCACGCTCGCCGAGCCAGTGCCAACACCGCGAGGCGATTCTGTCGGGTGCGGTTCTCGGCTTGGCCGGACCGGGCAAGAAGATCGCGGGGATGATGCCCTGCACGGTGATCCGTCCAGCCGACATGGCTGACCGCATCCTCGACCGAGACCTCCATCCGGAGTGGAACGGCGAGCGGACCCAGATGGTCTACAGCTTTCCCACGGCGACGAAGCGTTGGGAAGAATACGCAAAGTTGCGCGGTGATGGCATGCGCGCTGGGCGAGGCCTAGCGGATGCCACCGCGTACTACGTGACCCACCGCGTCGAGATGGACGCTGATGCCCGCGTCGCCTGGGAGGCGAGATACAACCACGACGAAGTCTCGGCGATCCAACACGCCATGAATCTCAAGCTCCAGGGCGAGGTCGCATTCTGGGCCGAGTACCAGAACCAGCCGCTGCCGGAGGTAGCCGAGGAAAACGAAGCGCTGACCGCAGACCAAATCATGGCCAAGGTCAACGGTCACGATCGTGGCGTCGTGCCACTCGATGCGAGCCACCTCACTGCCTTCATCGACGTGCAACAGAAGGCGCTGTTCTGGGTGGTCTGTGGCTGGAACGACGAATTCACCGGGTACATCCTCGACTACGGGACATGGCCGGATCAGCGGCGAGCCTATTACACCCTACGGGATCTGCGCATCACCATGGCGGCGGCCACCAAGGGCGCCGGTCTAGAAGGTCAGATCTACGCCGGCCTGGAAGCAGCCACCAGTCAATTGATGGGTCGACGTTGGTGCCGAGACGATGGAGCTGAGTTGACCATCGAGCGCCTGCTCATCGATGCAAATTGGGGTCAGAGCACCGACGTGGTGTACCAATTTTGCCGGCAGTCGCCGCACACCGCCCTCATCACGCCCAGCCATGGGCGCTTTGTTGGCGCGGCATCGATTCCATTCAGCGAGTATCGCCGCAAGCGCGGCGATCGCTCCGGACTCCACTGGCGCATTCCGGCGGTGGTCGGCAGACACACCGTTCGCCATCTGCTCTACGACACCAACCACTGGAAGTCGTTCATCCACACTCGCCTCGCGGTTCCGATGGGTGATCCCGGCTGCTTATCGCTTCCGGGTCACGATCCAGAGCGGCATCGCTTGATCGCCGAACATCTCACCGCGGAGTACCGGGTGCGGACCGAAGGCCGTGGACGCGTGGTCGATGAGTGGCGCCTGCGACCCGAGGGCTTCGACAACCACTGGTTCGATGGAGTCGTCGGGTGCGCGGTCGCCGCATCGATGCTCGGTGTAGGTCTGCCCAGCACCGACGCCAAGACGAGCTCTGTTCCGAAATCCCGCCTGAAGCTGTCGGCGATGCGGGGTGCACGGCGGTAGGTCACAATCGCGCGACAAAATTCCGGGGTCGGTGGGGAGTAATGATTAGAGGAACTCCACGGTGCCCGACCCCACCCCAACTGAGCAGGCTATCGAGCAGAATGCCCAAAGCCCCAAGAGGGCCCAGGGCGATGCCGGATCGGTCGAAAGCCACAGCCTGCCCGATCAGATCGCCGCCGATCGCTACCTGGCGGCGAAGCGCGCGGTGCGGTCGAGGGGCAAGGGCATCGTCATCAGCAAAATCGTCCCTCCGGGGGCGGCGTGAGCATTGTCAGTCGGCTCATCGAGGGCGTCCGCGCCATCGGCCGCACACGTGCCGCCGCTCCTGGGGGTCACCGGGTCGTTGTCCGGGCCCGCTACGACGCGGCCCAGACGAATCTCGACAATCGCAAACATTGGGCGATGGCGGACGGACTGTCGGCGGACGCTGCGGCGTCGCCGACCGTCCGCCGGACCCTTCGGAATCGAGCGCGATACGAAGTCGCCAACAATTCGTACGCTCGGGGCATCGTCTTAACACTGGCCAACGACTGCATTGGAACCGGACCGCGTCTGCAGCTGATGGGGTTCAGTGGGGAGGACGCGCGCTTCATCGAACGATCGTTCATCGAGTGGTCGCACACGGTCGAGCTGGCGGAAAAGCTTCGCAGCATGCGTATGGCGATGGCCGAAGACGGTGAGTCGTTTGCGCTCTTGACGTCCAATCCAGTGCTCCCGACTCCGGTCCAACTCGATCTGAAGGTGATCGAGGCCGATCAGGTGGCCACCCCGACCAGTCCGATCCTGCCGAGTAACGCCGTGGACGGCATCGTCTTCGATGACTTCGGTAACCCGCTCGAGTATCACGTCCTTAAAAATCATCCCGGCTCGCCGATCACCACGCTGCGCCTCGAGGCCGATCGCGTACCGGCCGCATCGATGATCCATCTCTTTCGACCTGATCGCCCCGGGCAGCGTCGCGGCATTCCCGAGATCACGCCGGCCATTCCGCTCTTCGCGCAGCTGCGCCGCTACACCCTGGCGGTGATCGCGGCGGCCGAGACCGCCGCCGACTATGCCGGTATCGTCTACACCGACGCGCCGGCTGGTGGCGAGGCCGACCAGGTCGAGCCAATGGACACCATCGAGTTGGAGAAGCGCGCGCTCCTGACCATGCCCGGTGGCTGGAAGATGGAGCAGATGCGTGCCGAGCAGCCCACGACGACCTACGCGGAGTTCAAGCACGAGATCCTCAACGAGATCGCCCGCTGCCTGAACATGCCGTTCAATATCGCGGCAGGAAACAGCAGCAGCTACAACTACGCGTCCGGCCGACTCGATCACCAAACCTATTACAAATCCATCCGGGTCGACCAAGCCCGCCTGGTGAGTCAGATCATCGACCGGGTGTTCGCGGCCTGGGTTCGCGAGGCGATCCTCATCGAAGGATTCCTCCCACAGCGTCTACGTTCCGTCGACACGGACTGGTCGCATCAATGGTTCTGGGATGGACATGAGCACGTCGATCCCGCCAAGGAAGCGAACGCCCAGGCGACCCGCCTTGCGAGCCACACCACCACCCTGGCAGACGAATACGCCCGCAAAGGTCAGGATTGGGAGATCCAACTGAATCAGCGCGCTCGCGAACTCACGTTGATGCGGCAACTCGGTCTTGAATTGAAGCCGGCAGATGGCGGACCCTCGCTCCAGCCGATTCCAACCGGTTCCGCACCCGATGAGGAGACGGGCGATGAATGACCCGATCATGGCTACCGCTGCCTCCGACCAGCGGCCCGATTTGCTCGCTTTTTCCTGCTCGCCCGAATGGATCGAGGCACAGGCCCCTGCGACTCCAGCTGCCGACGAGGTTAAGGCGGTTCTTCCACGCTTTCGCATGGTCGCCTATACCGGCGGGCCCATGCGTCTGCAGGGATGGCGCCATCCAGTGGTTGTCGATCTCGCCGGCCTGCGGGTTCCGACCCAAAATCGACCGATCCGTCTCGGTCACGACGCGGCGCAGGGTGTCGGCCATACCGACGCTATTCGAATCGAGGGCGGGATTCTCGTCGCCTTCGGAGTGGTGTCGCGCGACACCTCTGCGGCGCGCGAGGTCGTCACCTCGTCCCGAAATGGGTTTCCCTGGCAAGCATCAATCAGCGCCTCGGTCGAGGAGCACGAATTCATCCGCGAGGATCAGACCGTACGGGTCAATGGGCACGAGGTCGCTGGTCCTGTCAATATCGTGCGCCGCTCCGTCCTCGGAGAGATCAGTTTCGTCGATCTCGGAGCTGATGGAAACACGTCGGCCCTCGTCGCATCCACCCATCTCATCCCCCCTCCTCCTGGAGATTCATCGGTGATCACTCCCGCTGTTCCCGCTGCCGACACCGTAACCGCCACCGCAGCCACGCCTGCTCCTGTCCCCCCGGCCGTGCCTCAGGCGCCGGTTTCCGTTCCCGAACCGTCGGCTCAACCGGTGGTCCAGGCGGCGTCGGTACCGATCGTCGGGGCGGCGCAGGCTCCGGCGGGCCCGACGGTGGCCGACATCCGGGCGCTCGCGCTCGCCGAGACGGCGCGCATTACTGCGATCCGCCAGGTATGCGGCTCGGCCCACACGGTCATCGAGGCTCGGGCGATCTCCGAAGGCTGGGACGCAACGCGCACGGAGCTGGAAGTCTTGCGAGCAGCTCGGCCGACCGCTCCGGCGGTGCACATCCGTGACCAGACCCTGACCACGGGTGTCCTGGAAGCTGCCTGTCTCCTGTCCGGTGGACACACCGCCATCGAGGATGTCTGCGAGGCGCCAGCGATCGAAGCGGCGCAAAAGCGGTTCCGCAGCAGCATCGGCATGCAGGAACTCCTGCTCGAAGTCGCGTGGGCGAATGGCGCGAGCATGCGCACCTTCAAGAGTGACCCGCGCGCGGTTCTGCGCGCTGCCTTCGGTCCCGGCATCCAGGCGGGACTCTCATCCATCGATATCGGCGGCATCCTCTCCAACGTCGCCAACAAGTTCCTGCTCGATGGTTTCCAATCGGTCGAGAGCACCTGGCGTTCGATCGCAGCGGTTGGTCCGGTCTCGGACTTCAAGGCCATCACCCGCTACCGCCTGATCGGCAAGGACCAGTACGAGCAGGTTGCCCCCGGCGGTGAGATCAAGCACGGCACGCTCGGGGAAATGAGCTACAGCAACAAGGCCGACACCTACGGCCTGATGCTTTCCATTGATCGTCGCGATCTGATCAATGACGATCTTGGCGCCCTCACAACCGTTCCGAGAAAACTCGGCCGTGGTGCTGGCTTGAAGATCAATGACGTGTTCTGGACCGTGTTCTTGAACCACGCGGCGTTTTTCACCGCACCGTTCAAGAACTACCTGGTCGGCGCCGACACGGCCCTCTCGATCGACGGGGTCACCAAGGCCGAGACCGGCTTTCTCGAACAGGTGGATCCGGATGGGAAACCGCTCGGCATCATGCCGGCGATCCTGCTGGTCCCTCCGGCGCTCTCGGCGTACGGCTCGCAGATCTTCAAATCCATGGAGCTGCGCGAGACCACGGCAAACGCCAAGTATCCGGTCTCGAACCCGCATCAGGGAAAGTTCCGCGTCGAGGTCAGCCGATACCTGTCGAATCCCGGATACCCAGGTGCCAGTTCGAAGGCATGGTACATGCTCGCCGATCCCAAAGACCTGCCAGCCATCGAGGTGGTCTTCCTCAATGGTCAGGAGAGTCCGGTCATCGAGACGGCCGAGGCGGATTTCTCGGTCCTCGGCGTCCAGATGCGCGGCTACCACGATTTCGGCTGCTCGCTCCAGGAACCTCGTGCCGCCGTGAAGGCCAAGGGCGAGGCCTGATCGCTCGGTTCTTTTCTTCCCCATCCCTCTGCCAGGAACCACCATGTCCGCGACGTTCATTCATGACGGCTGCTACCTCGATTACACGCCGCCCGCCGACGTGCTGGCTGGGGCGGTGGTCGTCCTCGCTGATGCCCTTGGCATCACGCGTCGTCCCATCCCCGCCGGTACGCTCGGCGCCCTCGCCATGGAGGGCGTCTTCGATGTCGCGCGCACACCGGGCGGTGTCATCCCCCAGGGCACGCGCCTGTTCTGGGATGCCGCTGGCCAGCGCGCGACCCTGACAGGCGTGGATCCGGTCACCGCGATCGCCAACCGGACGCTCGGCATCGCTGCGCTCGATTCACCGGACACCGCGGTGGCGATCCGCGTGCGGCTCAACCACTTCGGCTGAGCGTATGTCGGATCTCCTTGGGGACGGGCTCGCGTGGCTGGAGCGACAGCGCACGGCCTTCCTCACCAAGTCGGTCACCTACCGGCGCGGACCACGGGAGGTCGCGGTGCGGGCCACGGTCAGCCGCACCGTGTTCGAGGCGGTGATCGCTGGCGGAGTCGTCGAGCGCGTCGAGTCGCGCGACTTCCTGATCGCTGCCGCCGAGCTGGGAGACCTCGGCTTACCCCAGCGCGGGGATTTGGTGGTCGAGACCGGTGATGGCCGTGCCCACCACCACGAGGTTTTGGCTCCCGGTCGAGAGCCCCACTGGCGCTGGTCGGATCCCCATCGACGTGTCCTGCGCATCCACACCAAACACCTTCGGACGGAGACCATCCCATGATCGAGACTGTCGCCAAAACGAGCATGGTCCTGCTGATGGCCGCCTCGGCGCCGATCGAGAGCGGAGAGCCGTCACTGTGGTGCCAGTGGGGACTCGCCGGCGTGGTGGTCGCCTACGTCCTCTGGCGCGATCACCACCGCGAGCGCCGCATGGCGAGCGCCATCGAGACGCAGCAGCGCTGGATCCGGGACACCTTGGTCGCGGCCCTGGAGCGCAACGGCAAGGTCATGGAGCGGATGGTCGCTTGGTTGGAGGAGCGCGATGACCACCACGGCTGAAATCGCTGACGCTGTCGCCGCGGAATTGCGCTCGGGTGCTTTCACCCCGGCTCTCGCGCCGGTACGGGCATGGATGCCGCTCTACGACCTCGGTGACATGGTCGACCTGCACGTCACGGTCGTCGCCGCCGGACGTGTCGTCGCTCCCGCGTGTCGCGGCGCAGTCCAGCTCGATCACCGCATCGAGGTCGCGGTGCAACAGAAGGTCGCGGTCGAAGATCCTGCCGCAGTCGATCCGGTCCTCGCGCTGGTCGAGCGCATCGCCGCGCACCTGACCCATCAGCCGCTGGCGAGTCTCCCGCAGGCGCAGTGGACGAAGACCGAGCATGCGCCCTATGTGGCGCCCGAGCATCTGCACGAGCTTCGCCAGGTCACGAGCATCATCGCCATCACCTATCGCACGTGGGAGCCCGCGTGAACAACATCGTCCAGCGAGTCATCGACGTCACCGGCCAATACCGAGCCTGCTCGGATCTCGACGTGGAGGTCGCTTCGGTCGACGTGCTCGCGTTGCCTACCAATACCGCGCCCGTCGAGTTCGAGGGCGACACCGGCTCTCCGGTCCCATGGCAACCGGGGGAATGGCACAGTTTTGGCCGCATCAATCTCGCGCTCCTGCGCGTGCGCGGGCAGGCGGGCGATCGTGTGACGGTGGTGGGTGGCACATGGTGATGGGCGGAATCGGTGGGGTCGGCGGAGGCGGCACCCAGGGGCCTCCTGGTCCACCGGGACCAGCTGGGTTGGACGGAGTTCCCGGACCGCAGGGACCATCCGGACCACAGGGGCCAGCCGGCGTCATCGACCCGTCAGGGTCGCCGCTACCTTATTATATGCGCTGGCGGATGTTCCCATCA
This sequence comes from Planctomycetota bacterium, assembly GCA_013816415.1. GTDB lineage: Bacteria > Planctomycetota > UBA11346 > UBA11346 > UBA11346 > JACCZE01. The sequence goes on along the minus strand of JACDEN010000013.1, from coordinate 3,391 downwards.
GCTCCGTTCCCGCCGAACCAATGGATCACTCTCGATTTCGCTGTGCGCGAGGAGGATTCCTTCGGCACCGTTGGGCCGGGACCGAATTGGCAATTCCGTTCACAGGTACGCGGGTCCTACCTCCTGATCGCAAACGTCCTGTTCCAGGATAACGGAGCGCCTCTCGACTTCAGCCTTCGCGTGCAGCGCAACGACGTCTTCGAAGACGCCGTCCAAGACTACGACGCGCCGAGCGCGCAGCTCGTGTGGGTCGCGCCGCTGGAGGTCACCGACACGCTGCGGGTCCAGGTCCGCAACAACAACGGCAACTTCCTCATGGCGCGCAACGGCGGCCCGCCGCCAAGTGTGATCGTCATCCAGGGTGTCGGGGTGCGACCATGATCGGTATGCGGCTCCGTCAGGCGCAGGCCGGATTCTTCGACCGCGAGCGCATCCTCGCGGCGACCACTACCGCTGAGCGCAAGGTTCTCTCGCGGTTCGGCGCCTTCGTGCGCCAGGGCGCACGCAGCTCGATTAGGACGCGCAAGGCCCCGGCTCCTCCGGGTCAGCCGCCGTCGAGCCACACGGGGCTCTTGAAACGAAACATCTTCTTCGCCTTCGACCGCGCGCATGGCGGTGTGGTCATCGGTCCGGTGACGCTCAACCAGAAGGAGGGCATGGCGCCAAGACTCTTGGAGCATGGCGGCACCATCGTGCGGCGACGATCCGGGCGGACGGTCACGAACCGCTACGCGCCGCGACCATTCATGCGTCCAGCCTTCACCCGCGAACTCGCGTCGCTTCCGCCGCTCTGGCGCGACTCCATCCGATAAAGGAATCTCATGGCCATCCGTCTCGGAATGAATGCAAAATTGTATTATAAGACCGGCGGCGTCGCCGGGGTTGGTCCCTGGATCGAGCTGCCGAACACCAAGGATCTCACCCTGAACCTGGAAACCGGCGAAGCCGACGTGACCACGCGCGGCAATGCCGGGTGGCGTGCGACCATCGCCACGCTCAAGGACGGCTCGGTCGAGTTCGAGATGGTCTGGGATACGACCGATGCCGGCTTCACCGCCATCAAGAATGCCTTCTTCGGTAATGCCGCGATCGGCCTCGCGATCATGGACGGCCTCATCACGCAGGCGGGCTCGCAGGGCTTGGAGGCTGATTTTACCATCACCAACTTCTCCCGCAAAGAGCCCTTGGAAGAGGCCATCGGCGTGTCGATTACTGGAAAACCGACCTATTCCGCTACCGCCCCCGCGTGGGTCGTCGTTCCGTAGGAGTACGCATGCGCACCTTTACCGATGCCACCGGCCGCGCGTGGTCCATCGCCATCACGGTCGATACCCTTAAGCGCGTACGCGCGCTGGTCCAAATCGATCTGCTCGACGTCCTCGGCGGACACCTCCTCGAGACGCTCTCGTCAGACCCCGTCGTGCTCTGCGATGTGCTGTTCGCGGCGGTGAAGCCCGAGGCCGACGCCCGCCAAGTGTCTGACGTCGACTTCGGCCGGGCGATGGCGGGCGATGCCATCGAGCAGGCGACGCGGGCTCTCCTGGATGACCTCGTGGATTTCTTCCCCCAGCCGAAGCGTCGCCTGCTCGCCAAGGCCTTGGGGAAACTGACCACCTGGCAGGCCAAGGCGCTGGACGCCGCGGAGCAGCGGCTCGACGGGCCAAAACTCCAGGCGGCGCTGACCGCGGCCCTGATGGCCGATCCGGAACCGACGGATCTCCGGCCTGGCGACTCGTCTGGCAGTGCGCAGGAATCCTCGGCCTCGACCCCGGACCCCTGACGCTGCGCGAACTCGTCGCGATGGCGGAGGGCCGGATCGGTGAGCGTTGGAACCACACGGCTGCGCTGCTCGCGCTTCTCGCGAATTGCCATCGCAATCCCGGTCGGCGGGCTTTCACGCCAGCTGACTTCCATCCGCGAGCGGTCGCGCCGGAACCGCGCCCGATGACCGATCTCTCGATCCTCAAGACCGTCTTCGTCGACCGTAAACTGCCGGAGATGCCATGATCCCACGCCTGCTCGTCGTCCTCGCCGTGGTGTTCCTGACGGGGTGCTGGCAGTCCCGGGAGGAAACCACCCGCCAGGACCGCATCACCTTCCAGGCGCAGGTGCCGCTGGTCACCGCCGAGGGCGTGAAGTTGGTGCCCGTGAGCGGCACCATTCGCCGCGTCGGCAGCGAAGAGGCAACGACGCGCTCCGCCCCAGACGTCGAGGAGATCGCCGCCCTGGTCGGCCGCGCAGTGGCCGGCGTCTCCCAAGCGGCCAACCCGTTTCCCTGGTCGAACATCGTCGGCGGCGTCGGCGCGGCGCTGACTGCCGCTACCACCGGCTACCTCGCGCTGAAGAAGCGCGAGCAGATGAAGCCACCGGCCAAGGGCGGATGAATGGCTTCCGCGAGCGGCATCCGGGCGGGTCAGGCCTACGTCGAGCTGTTTGCCGACGACCGTCTGCTGCAACGCGGGCTACGCTCGGCGCAGCAGCGACTGAAGGCGTTCGGCGACTCGGTGCGCGCAATCGGCGTCCAACTCGGCGTGGTCGGCGCCGTCATCGCTGCTCCGCTCATGGCGGCGACGCGCCAGTTCGTCTCCTTCGGCGACCAGCTCGACAAGATGGCGACGCGCACCGGGCTCTCGGTCGAGGCGCTCTCTGAGCTGGCCTTCGCTGCGGAGTCCTCTGGCACCAGCCTGGAGGCAGTCGAGACCTCGGTGCGGGTCATGCAGCGGACGCTCGCGGCGGCGGGACGCGGATCGAAGTCCGCGGTCGACGCCCTGCATGCGCTCGACCTGTCGGTGGAGCGGCTTTCGAGCCTCAGCCCGGAGCAGCAGTTCGAGGCGATCGCCTTGGCGCTGACGCGGATCGAGGATCCGACGGCGCGAGCAGCCGCCGCCATGCGCGTTTTCGGGCGTTCGGGAACCTCGCTTCTGCCGCTCCTACGGGATCTCCCGGCGCTGCGCGCCGAGGCGCGGCGGCTCGGCCTGACGATGAGCACGCAGGATGCCACCGCGGCCGCAAGCCTCTCGGACGCCTTCGACCGCCTACGCGCCTCGCTGCGGACGACCTCGGTCGCCATCGGCGCCTCGCTGGCTCCGCTTTTGGAGCGGGTCGCCGCACGCGTGCTGGGATTCATGATCGGACTGCGGGAATGGATCAGCAGGAACCAGGGTCTGGTGGTCAGTCTGCTCCAGGTGGCGGTAGCGACGGTGGTCGCTGGGGTCGCGCTCATCGGGATCGGCGTCGCCCTGAAGACGCTGGGCGCAGCCATCGGCGTCGTCTCGGCAACGATCGGCTTATTCCACACCGTGCTAACCCTGACCGGGAGTGTGCTCAGCGCGCTGCTCACGCCGATTGGATTGGTGATCGCAGCGTCGACTGCGCTCGGCGTGGCCGTACT
>JACDEN010000281.1 GCA_013816415.1 Planctomycetota bacterium | reverse complement strand
GGCGGCTCCCGGCGTCGGCAGCGAGGCATCGAGATCGTTGCCGGCCGCGTCCTTCATGGTCGACCCGTTCAGCGCCAAGGCCGCCGAACTGAAGTAGTCGAGATCGGCAGACACGTCGCCAGCGACCACCTGGTAATCGAAGGTCAGCACCGAACGCACGCCGGCGCCGCCGGTATAGGTGGCGATCGCGTCGACGACTCCGGTCTCCATCTTGAGGGTCGGCGGCGTTCCGCCCACGACCACGGTGACCGCTTCGCTGAGCGTCAGCGAGACCGGCACGATGGTCGGCGTCGAATAGATGCCGTTGGCCAGCGGGGACGATGCCGAGGCGACGGTGGGGCGCTGCGCGTCGATCACCACGCTGCTCGAACCGCCGAGCGACGCCGCCGCGCCGGGGACCGGCAGGGTCAGGATCGCGTTGTTGCCGAGACTGTCGCGGATCGTCGCTCCACCATTCGCCAGCGCCGACGCCGACACGTAGTCGAGATCCGGGCTCACGTGCCCGGCGGCGACGGTGTAGGTGAAGGTCAGCGCGGTGGTGCCGGATCCAGACGAGTAATCGATGACGGCGTCGCTGGCTCCGGTCTCCAGGGTGAGCTTGGGCGTGCCGCCGAGCACGGTGACCGCCTTGTCGAAGGTGACGACGATCGGGATGACCCCACCGGTGATGAAGGTGCCGGTGCTCGTGGTGGAAACGCCGGTGACCACCGGCTGCGAGGCATTGATGATCAGCGCCTTGTTCGCACCCAGCGAGCCGGCGAGGCCGGGGTCGGCCAAGGTGAGATTCGCCGGATTCTGGGCGAGGTCGGTGATGGTCCCGCCGTTGAGGCCCAGGGCCGCGCGGTCGGTGTAGTCGAGGTCAGCGGACGCGTTGCCGACGGCGACCGTATAGGTGAAGACCAGCGAGCTCGTCCCGCTGCCCGAGGTGTAGATCGCGAAGGTGCTGGGCGTGGTGGCTGACAGTGCGAGCCGCGGAGCGCCGTTCACCAGCACCGGCTCGTTGAAGGCGACGGCAATGGGAACGATCTGACCGACGCCGTAGGTGCCATTGAGCAGCGGCGAGGTGACGCTTGCGGGGGAGACCACCACCACTGGCGCGGCGGTATCGACGACGATGTTCTTGTTGGCGCCGAGCGAGCCGGCGGCACCAGGCGCGGGCAGCGTGATCGACGCATCGTTGGTGGCGGCGTCGCGGATCAGACTGCCGTTGTAGCTGAGAGCCGCGGTGCTGAAGTAGTCGAGATCGGCGGACGTATGTCCGGGGCTGATGCTGTAGTTGAACACCAGCGTCGTCGTTCCGGTGCCGCTGGTGTAGGCCAACACGGTCGGCGTCCCGCCGCCGGTCTGCAGGTCGAGCGTCGGACCCGGCGATGTCGAGCTTAGGGAAACCGGCTCGCTGAAGACGACAGAGATCGGCAGCAGTTGGCCGGCGCGGTACGCGCCATCCGCGACCGAGGAGGTCACCAACATGATCGTGGGCGCCGTGGTCTCGATGGCGATGTTCTTATTTGCGCTGAGGGAGCCGGGGGCCAGGTCGGCGGGGACCGTGAGATTCGCGGGGCCGAAACCGTTGGTGATGGAGCCGCCGTTTAGAAAGATGCTGGAAACGTTGAGGTCGTTGGCTCCCTGGCTAGAACCGATCACATACGAGAAGCGCAGTTGCGAAGTAAGGCTACCGCTGACGTAGGTCGCGGTCACGCCGGCTCCACTATTGAGTATCAGCGTCGGTGCTCCGCTTACCTCCACCGGCTCCGAAAACGTCACGAGAATGGGGATCGCGGCAGAATTACGGCCGTAGACACCGTCGCCGGTAGTCGAAGTGATGGAAGTCACCGTCGCCGTCGATCCATCGGTGTCGATGATGAGGTTCGAGGTCCCGGCGAGCGAAAGCGGGCCGGCGACCGGAGGCAAGGTCAGATTCGCGGGATTGCCGAGCGTGTCAGCGATGGTTCCCCCGCTGAGGGCGAGCGCGGAGGTCGAAGCGTAGTCGAGATCAGGGCTGATGTCGCCGGCGGCGACGGTGTAGGGGAAGCGCAGGGTCGTGGTGTTCAAAACTGGGCCGACATAGGCCACACTAGTTAAGCCGCCGGTATTTAGCGTAAGGGTGGGGGTACCAGTGACCGCCATGGTCTTCGAAAACACTACCTCGATCTGAAGCGCAGGCGCTCCAACTCCGAAGATACCGCTCGCGGGAGTACAGCGGACAAAGGCGACGGTTGGAGCGATGGTGTCAATGACGACTGCCGACGTGCCCGCGAGCGATGCTCCGCTGGCCAGCGCCGGGAGAGTGAGGACGGCGTTGTTGCCCGCAACGTCACGGATAATCGCGCCATTCAGCACCAGTGAATTCGTCGACGAGTAATTGAGATCAGGACTATTCTCTCCAGCTGCAGCCGTGTATGGAAAATTCAAGGTCGTGAGCGATGCAGTGCTGCTGAAATTGACAATGCTCGCACCTGGCGTGGCGACGGACAGCGTCGGCGTGCCGACCACAGTCACCGCCTCGCTGAAGACCACCTGCAGGTTCACCGGCGTACCGATCCCATAGGTTCCGCTGGTTCCCTGCACCAGGGATACCGTCGGCAGAATGCCGTCGACCACGATGTTTTTGAGATCAGCGAGTGAAAAGCCGCTCGACGAGCCAGGAAGCGTCAGCACGGCGTCATTGAGCCCGACATCGCGGATGGTGCCGCCAGTCAGGGCGAGTGCCGACGTTGACGGATAGGTGAGATCTGCGGCTGACTGACCGGACGCGACCGTGTAGTTGAAGATCAACGTCGTCGTGCCGGAACCACTACTGTAGGGGACCGGCGTGACTGCACCGGTTGAGAGAGAGAGAGTCGGTGATCCAGTGACGTCGATAGCTTCGCTGAACACGACCTGGATGGGAATCACCGACCCGATGGGGTAGGCAGCATCAGCGACAGCCGATGTCACCGACTGTACGGTGGGCTTCTGCGTATCGATGACGATGCTCTTATTCGCCGCGAGCGACCCGGGGGCCAACGGTCCGGCGAGGGTCAGGTCGGCATCGATTCCCGCAGCGCGGATGGTACCTCCGTTCGCTTCGAGCGCATTGGTTGCTGTGTACGTCAGGTCCAAGGACGTATTGCCGGCGACGACAGTGTAACGGAATATCAGCGTCGGCGTGCCCGAGCCTGAGAGATAAACCGCATACGGGTCGCTCACGCCCGCTTCCAAGAGCAGCCTCGGGGTGCCGCCACTGACATCGACGATGACGGCAGTGTCGAAGGTGACGGTAACATTGACGACCGCACCAAGCCCGTAGGTGCCATCGGAATTAGTGGAGGTGACATTCACCACCGCCGCCGCCCCCGCCATCTGCGCCACCGCGGTCACCAGCAGCAGCGCCACCATGGCCACGCGCCGCGCGCACATTCCGATCGCCATCATGAGCACACCCCTGTTTCCACTTGTTTTAGAACCGACGCCCGATCTCGACCTGCGCCGCGAAGGTCCCGTCGCCTTCGGCGGTGACCACGCTCTTGTCGCCATTCGGCAGCGTGATGCCGACCTCGCCGTGCGAGAACAGGTAGTCGGCGTGCACGCCGAAGACCCACGCATGCTCGGTGAGATACGCGCCGAGGCGCGGACCGTACGCGTACTGCCAGCCGGCGCCGCGGCGGCGCACCGCCGTGCCGGTGCTGTCGAAGCCCTGAGTGTCGGCCCAGGCGAGGCCGCCGCTGCCGATGGCGAGCGCTTCGAGATGCCAGGCTCCGAAGCGGGTGTTCCAGGCGCCAGTGCCGTAGCCGAACATCAGGTCGAGCGAGACGGTCTGGTACTGCAGGTCGAGGTCCCGCCGTCCGTTCGGGAACGACGCGCCGCCGACGCGGTAGGAGTCCGGCGTGATGTCGAACATCTGCATGGTCGCGCCGACGCCGACCAGCAGCGCGCCGTGGCGCCTGAACTGGTGGAGCGTGCCGACCGCCGAGAATCCCAACGACGGACCCCAGTCGTTCAGTCCGCGCCAATCGTAGTCGGCGTGGGTCCCCGCCGGAGTGGTGACGCGCTCGCTGATGGTCAGCTTCTGCACCGCGCCGCCGCCGAGACGGATGTCGTTGATCGGGCGATCCATCTCGCTCGGCAGATCCTCGGCCATCAGCGGATCGTGGTCCTGCTCGGTGCGCTCCTCCATGAAGGCGTCGGTTCCCGAAGCGGCGCAGCAGATGGTCAGCAGCGCAGAAGACAGGACGGTCGGGAACGACGACGGATGCATCACGGCTCCTAGGCCTCGCCCGGAAGATGCCGGGCGACGGCAACCCCGGAGCGGAAGGTTACTTGTACATTACGAAGTGGGCTCACAAGTGTTGACCCTGATCCGGCCCGCGCGGCCTGGAACGGCCTCCCTCGCTCGTCATTTCCACCACCAACACATCCACTGTCGGGAGCATGGCCTCACCGGAGCTGGCGATTACGTTTCATCCTCGCCATTTCCAATGGACCGAATTCCACGGGAATGCCGGATCGAGCTAGCGATATATGGGAAAGCGCTCGCACAAGGCTCGCGCGGCAGTTTTGACCTCCTCCAGCACGTTGGCCGACTGCCCGGGGCGCAGCGCGCGGTCGATCAGCTTCGCCACCTCGACCGCCTCGGTCGGGCCAAAGCCGCGGCTGCACACCGCCGGCGTGCCGATGCGGATGCCGGAGCCCTGCTGCGCGGGCTGGGTGTCGAACGGGATCAGGTTCTTGTTCACCGTGATGCCGACCTCGTGCAACTTGTCCTCGGCCTGTTTGCCGGTGACGCCCTGGCTCATCACGTTCAAGCTGAACAAGTGGTTGTCGGTGCCGCCCGAGACCACCTGCC
>JACDEN010000280.1 GCA_013816415.1 Planctomycetota bacterium | reverse complement strand
GTTCCAGCCGCCGGTGCGCGGTTCGTTTCCGGCGCTGCCACTGCCGTTGCGGCTGCGGCCGATCGCGCGCTGCCGCTGGCGTAGTCGCCGGTGGTCAGACGCAGGTCAGCGACCTCACCGTGCGCTGGCTGGTCGATCGCGGGTGTCGATGCGGACGTGGTCGGCTCGGACGGTGCGGTCGAGGTAACATCCACCAACACCGCTGAGGATGGCGCGGCTGCTGGAGCACGCGTCGAATGATGGCGCAGCGAGGTCCCCGTCCAGACGAGCGCGGCCGCAGCGACCAGCGCGGCCGCTGCGATCGCCGTCGGCCGCAGCCACTTCCGTTCGATTGTCGGCGCCGGTGCCGCGGTCAGCCGCCGCGTCAGCAGCAGGTCTTCGAGCGCGGCGAGCAGCTCGGCCGCGGATTGAAAGCGCGCTGCGGGTTTCTTCGCCAGGCATTTCAGCACCAGCGCTTCGAGATCGCGGTGGAGGTTCGGCTCGAGCTCACGCGGTCGGCGCGGAGCCTGGTGCGCATGCTGGTAGGCCACGGCCGCGGAGTTGGATCCGATGAACGGGAGGGTGCCGGTCAGCAGTTCGTAGAACACCACGCCCAGGGAATAGATGTCCGAGCGGTGATCGCAGGGCGCGCCGGTCGCCTGCTCGGGGCTGAGATACGACGGTGTCCCAAGCATCCCGAGTCCGGCCAGGCCTGCTTCGGTCTCGCTCGACAGGCGTCCTTCATTCACCAGCTTCGCGATCCCGAAATCGCCGAGCTTCAGCACCCCATCGCTGGTGATCAGCATGTTGCTGGGCTTGATGTCGCGATGGACGATGCCCAGGCGCGACGCGGCGACCAGCCCGCGCGTCGCCTGCATCATCAGGTCGAGCGCGGCGACGGTGCTCAGGCGTAGCCCGTCGCTGAGCTTGCGCGCGAGGTCGACGCCGTCGACCAGTTCCATGACGTAGTAATGCCGTCCCTCGTTGGTGCCGGCGTAGAAGATCTGCACGATGTGCGGAGAGTTCACCTGCGCGACCGCGCGCGCCTCGCGCAGGAAGCGATTGCGGAAGCGCGCGTCCTCCGAGAGGTTGCGTCCCAGCACCTTGATCGCCACCGGCCGGTTGAGGCTGATCTGCCGACCGCGGTAGACCGATCCCATCGACCCGCGACCGATCTGGTCGCGCAGTTCGAAATCGCCCCACACCGGATCGTTCACATGCCCGGGCGGAATGACCACCCGCGACGATTCATCGTCCAATGGCGCAGCGGAACCGGCGGATGCAAGGTGGTCAGGAGGGCTCATGGATGCGGCGCATCATGGCCATGCCGGCTTCTACATCCCACGTCGATCCCCGAGAAGTCGTACAACCATTTCCCGTGGAAATCGGTGTTCCCAGGTCCAGGAACCGATTCGACGCAGCAATCGATCAGATCCGCTGATGCGGTAGGGATAGGCGAGGCACCTTCCGAACGTCACCACCCGCGAGCTCCTTCGGCAGGACGCCATCGGACATCATGGGCAGCCTCCACGAGCCGACGCGCCTTGGATCACACCGGAGCGCGCGGTTCCGATGCGAGCCCTCATGGATCCCGCCTTAAGACGATCCTAGACGTGAGCTTTCGCCATCGCCGCTGACCGGTAAGGAGGCGCTGAAGGAGTAGCGTCCGCTCCCGAGCTCGACCGTCGCGTATCCCGGCTGACCGCGGTCGACGGCGCTCGACCATGCGGCGCCGCCCTCGCGCAGCGAGGCGGGATCATCGGTGGGGATCGACACCCGCGCGGTGGTGTTCGCCGGGATCTCGACCTCATGGACGATCACTCCGCCTTCGATGCGCCACGAACTGGCGATGCGTCCGTACAGGCACTCGTGGGTGGCCTGCGCGCGGGTGAAGCCGCCGCCGATGCGCGGCCGGATGCTGATGTGCTTGAATCCCGGCTCGAGCAGATCGATGCCGGCGACATCCGAGAACAGCCACTCGCCGCACGCGCCGTAGGCGTAATGGCTGTAGGAATTCATGCTCGGATCCGCGGGGCCCTCCTCCTTCTTCCAGCCGTTCCAACGCTCCCAGATGGTGGTCGCGCCCTGGGTGATGGGATAGAGCCACGATGGATAGGTGGTGGTGTTCAGCAGACGGTAGGCGACGTCCGCGCGGCCGTTGGCGCTGAGCACCGGCAGCAGGTAGGGCAAGCCGACGAATCCCGTCGAGAGATGCCAGTCGCGCTCCGCCAGACAGGCGAGCAGCCGTTCGAACGCCGGCGCGCGCAGCTCCTGCGGCAGCAGGTCGAAATGCAGCGCGAGCAGGTAGTTGGTCTGTGTCTCCTTCTCGGAGCGCTTGCCGATGACGCGGCCATCCGGGCGCACGAACTCGCGGTTGAAGGCGACCTTGATCTTCCCCTGCAGCTCGCGGTAGCGTTTGGCGTCCTCGGGCTTCTCGAGGATCTCCGCAGCGTCGGCGAGCAGCCGCGTGCTGTGGTGGAAGAATGCCGTCATGATGATTTCCGGCGGCGTCCAGCAGTCGACCTGCAGCCAATCGCCGAACACGGTCAGCCCGTCGCGGTGGTAGCGCACGTGCAGATCCTGGACCGCCGTGCGGTGCAGGTAGTCGACCCAGCGCACCATCGCCGGATACATGTCGGCGAGCTGGTCCTTGTCGTCGTAGATCTTCCACATCGTCAGCGGACAGATGGTGCCGGCATCGCCCCAGGCGGCGTCGCCCTTCGCCATCCATTCGCCGAGCCCGGGAATGGCCGGCGCGACGTTGGGGAAGCAGCCTTCCTGGCTCTGGCTGTCGCGCAGATCCTGCTGCCACTTGGTGAAGAAGGCGGCGATGTCATGGGCGCAGACCGCGGTGCGGATGTAGGCCTGCGCGTCGCCGGTCCAGCCCATGCGCTCGTCGCGCTGGGGGCAGTCGGTGGGCACCTCGAAATAGTTCGCGCGCTGGGTGCGCACGATGTTCTCGAACAGCTGGTTCACCATCGGCTGCGAGCACGAGAAGGAGCCAGCCGGCGGACAGTCGCTGCCGAGGACGATGCCGGTGATCGCATCGGCACCGGGGTCGCCCGGCCATCCGGTGACCTCGACATACTGGAAGCCATGGAAGGTGAAGCGCGGCTCCCACACCTCGACGCCGGATCCCTTCGCGGTGTAGAGATCGGTGCTGATCGCGCTGCGCAGGTTGTCGACGTAGAGATCCTTCGCCGGCGTCACCATCTCGCCGTGGCGCAGGCGGATGGTGGTGCCAGCCGGCGCCTGGATGCGCATGCGCACGCGGCCGGCGACGTTCTGTCCGAGATTGTAGATCCACACGCCGGGGCGCTGCTGCCAGCGGTCGATGGGTCGGATCTCCTGCAGTCGCCGTACCGGCGGACCGCGGTGCGCCTGGAGCGCCGGTGCATCGCCCAGCGTGCGCGCGTTCGCGCGGTGCCACGTCGCATCATCGAATCCGCGACGATCCCATCCGGGCGAATCCAGACCCGCGTCGTGGATCTCGCCGCGCAGGAAGGTCGAGGCGAGCACCGGGCTGTTGGTGGTGCGCCATTGGTCGTCGGTGGCGATGACCGTGACCGAGCCGTCGGTATGGGTCACGCGCAGCACCATCAACAGTTCGAGCAGACCGCCCCAGCGATGCGCCAAACCTTCCCAGCCGATCGGGCCCTTGTACCAGCCATCGTTGACCTGCGCCGCGAGCACCTGCTCGGCGCCCGCATCGGCGCCGGCAGCGAGCAAGGCGGTGACGTCGTAGCAGCGGTAGAGGATGCGCTGCTTGTAGTCGGTCCATCCCGGAGCGAACTGCTCGTCGCTCACCGGCTGCCCGTTGAGCCAACCCAGATAGATGCCTTTCGCGGTGGCGTACAGGCGCGCCTCGGCCACCGGCTTGTCGAGCCGGAAGCTGCGGCGGAAATACGGCGCGTTGGTGCCCTGCGGTGTCAGCGGGCTGTTGATCCACTGCCCCTGCCAGTGCGCGCGTTCGCGCACGCCCATGGCAAAGCCGGCGACCGTGCTCCACGCCGACGCGCGGTCGGCCTCGTCCCACACCTGCACGCGCCAGCACACGTGCTGGAAGCTCGCGAGCGCGGTTCCCGCATAGCGGATGTGCGCCGACGTTGATGCCGCGATCTTTCCAGAATCCCAGAGCAGGTTCTTTCCGGCGGCGAGCTCCGCCTCGGTCGCCGCCGCGACCACGCGGTAGGCGCTCTGCCGGGCGCCGCGAGCGGTCGCAGTCGAGAGCCAGCCGAGGCGCGGATCGGGCCGCTCGATCGCGAGGGGGTCGACGAGGTATTCGCAGCGCAGGGCGGTCGGGGTCAGCGAACTCATGGGGTGCTCCGTATGAGACGATCATGGCGCCGCCGGTCTTGACTTTGGCATCACCGATCGGGACGAAACAGCACAAACGGATCATGGTCGACACCAACAACCTCATCGCTCCGGGCGCCTATCCGATCGCCATCAACCGCATGCGCCCGCAGGACGACCTCGCGCTGCATCGCCATGACAATCTCGAACTGGTGATCATCACCGGCGGCGCCGGCCGCCATCGTACCCGCGACGGCCGCTATCCGCTCACTCGCGGCGACGTCTTCGTCATCCCGGTCGGCTTGGTGCACGGATACGAGGCGACCCGCGACCTGCATCTGATCAACGTCGTCTACGATCCGAGCCGTCTCGAGCTGCCGGCCCGGCGGCTCACCGCCATGCCCGGCTACGAGGCGCTGTTCAGCCTCGAGCCCCGGCTGCGGCGCCACCAGGATTTCGCCGGGCACCTGCGCCTCGATGAGCGGCAGCTGACGTGGCTGCTCGCGGCGATCGATGACCTGCAGCGCGAGCTGTCCGAGCATGCTCCCGG
>JACDEN010000279.1 GCA_013816415.1 Planctomycetota bacterium | reverse complement strand
GCCAGCGCCGGTCACGCGGCTTCGATGTAGCCTTCCTCGCCGTGCTGGCTGAGATCGAGGCCAGCGCTCTCGTCGTCGGCGGTCACGCGCAGGCCGACGGTGTACTTCACGATGAGCAGGATCACCGATGAACCGATCGCCGAGATCAGGATGGTGATCAGCACCGCCTTGATCTGGAGCAGAACCACCGGATGGGTGCCGGCGACGATCGCGTCGTAGAGACCGCTGTTGAGAGCCTTGACGCCGGGATTGGTGTCGACGTTGAAGAAGATGCCGGTCGCGATCGCGCCCCACATGCCGCCGACCCCGTGCACGCCGAAGGCGTCGAGCGAATCGTCGTACTTGAGCGCGCGCTTGAGGTAGCTGGTGGAGGTGAAGCAGAGGACGCCAGCGAGGAAGCCGATGACCAGCGCGCTGCCGGGGGTCACGAAGCCCGCGGCGGGAGTGATCGCCACCAGCCCCGCGACCGCACCAGAGATGCCACCGAGCAGCGTCGGCTTGCCGCGGATGATCCATTCCGCGAGCGGCCAGCCGATCGCCGCCGCGGCGGTGGCGAACTGGGTGTTGGCGAAGGCGAAGGTCGCGAGGCCGCTCGCCTGCAGCGCGCTGCCGGCGTTGAACCCGAACCAGCCGACCCACAGCAGCGACGCGCCGATGAAGCTCAGCACCAGGCTGTGCGGCGGCATCGGCGACATCGGGAAGCCCTTGCGCCTGCCGAGGAAGATCGCGCACATCAGCGCGGCGACGCCCGACGAGATATGCACCACCGTGCCGCCGGCGAAGTCGAAGGCGCCGTGCATGTTGGAGTTGAAGCCCCAGTTGAAGTAGCCGTTCTTACCCCACACCATGTGCGCGATCGGCAGGTAGACGAACAGCAGCCACAGCGACGAGAAGATGGCGGTGCCGGCGAAGCGCATGCGCTCGGCATAGGCGCCACAGATCAGCGCCGGGGTGATGATGGCGAACACCAGCTGGAAGAGGCAGAAGGTGCCTTCGGGGATGCTCGCGCAGTAGTCGGGGTTGGGGCCGGGGATCGATCCGGGCACGCGCTCGCCCTTGTCGTTCGTCGTCGCGGGATTCCACAGGACGCCCTTCATCATCACGTACTTTTCGAAGCCGCCGAAGAACGCCGCGCAGGTGGTCGGCTCGGTCGCCGGAGTGCCGTCGGCCTGCATCACCGCCTGGCCCTTCTCATCGAGCTTCGGCTGCGAACTGCCGCCCCCAAAGGCGATGGCGTAGCCGACCACGGCCCAGATCACGGTGACGATGCAGCAGATCGACAGGCTCTGCATCATGGTGCCGAGGACGTTCTTCCGCCGCACCAGGCCGCCATAGAAGAGGGCGAGGCCGGGCAGCGTCATCAGCAGCACGAGCGCCGTCGAGACCAGCATCCAGGCATTGTCGCCGGCATTGAAGGACAACTGACCGGCGGAGTCCGCAGCCGCCTTGGCTTGGACCTCCACCGCGGCGAGCCGCTCCTCGAGCGACTTCGCGGGGGCGGCGGCGGGCGGAGCCGCGGCCGCCGGCGATGCGGCGGGAGAGGTCGTACCGGGCGCCGTCTCCTCGGCCCAGATCGAAGGTCCGCAGGCGAGTGCCAGGGCCACGAGGACGGACGCTACGAATCGCACCATGAGATGATCCTTGCCAGGGTGGAGAGACGATGCTCACTGGCACGCCGCGAGCCGATCCGGAAATCCGTCCGCGCTTTCCTGCAACTGCAACGGTGGCCTGCGCTTAGGCCGCTAGGGGATTCATCGCCCGCGCTCGAATCCTGCGCAGGTCTATCAATATGCGCTCAAAAATAGAGCGCCCGGTCGCTTGTCTGGCACACCCGTGCATCAGCCCCGGGTGCGCCTTGGTGGAGCGACCCGTCGGACCGACGGTCGCACCCCGCCATAGGGTCGGGCCGGTCCCTAAGCGACAACTCCCTTTCACACACAGGGCCTACGCAAACGGGGCAGCGAATTGTGGCGATAGCACGACGAACCTAGGTTGGCTCGGCACCGCATCGTCCAAGGGGTTATCATGGAGACTGTTTACAACAGCACTCCGAGCTGGTTGCTCGGCCTCTTGGTCGTGTTCTCGCTCGCCGCCGCGGCCACTTTCGGGCTGTTCCTGTGGCGGCACTCGGAACTGTCCTCTCTGCGCGAACAGGCCATCGCCCTCGAGGACAAGAGCCACGCCCTCGAGAAGGAGGTGACCGAGCTCGAGCGCGTACCTCCGATTCTCGATGGGCTGATCCAGGACCGCCGGGGAAAGATCACCGATCTCGGCGACAACGAGAAGGTCAACATCGCCGACGTCGACCGCCTGGTGACCCAAAACGCCTCGACCCTGAAGAGCAATGAGGATGCGCAGGCGAAGGAGCTCGCCACCTACCTGGACCTGATGAAGCAGGCCCCGGAACGCCGCAAGGAACTGGGCGTGGAGGAGGTCCGCGAGTACGCCTCCGAGCGCGACAACGACGAACAGCGGCGCCAGATGCGCGATGAGATCGAGAAGGTCTCGGTGGTCATCGAGCAGATGAAGAAGAAGGGCCGCGGCGAGAACACCAAGCTGGACGACCGCATCGAGGAGCTCGAGGCGCGCGTCCGGCAGCTCACCCAGGAGCAGGATCTCGCGAGCCGCGAATTCAAGAGCGACGGACAGATCGTGGCCAGCCAGGCCGCGGACGGATTCGTGGTCATCAACCGCGGCCACCGCCAGAACCTGCGCAACGGCACCAAGTTCATCGTCTTCAACAAGCGCGGCGGGCGCACCATCCAGAAGGGCGACATCCAGGTGATCGCGGTCGAGGAGTCGATCTCGACGGCGCGCGTCCTGGTCGAGAAGGACAAGAACGATCCGCTGATCGTCGGCGACCACCTCCAGAATCCGATCTACGACGCCGACAAGGTGAAGCACTTCGCGATCCGCGGCGACTTCACCAGCTACAGCAAGGAGGAGATCGGGGAGTTCATCAAGGATTCGGGCGGTGCGGTCGATCCCGACATCACCATCCGCACCGACTACCTGGTCGCGGGCGGGCGGGCCGACAAGTCGCTCGAGCAGGCGACCAAGCTCGGCGTGAGCATCCTCAGCGAGGACCAGCTGCTGTCGTTCGTCCGGCTGCGCCCCAAGTTCTCATCGGTGGCGGAATGGCAGTACATCAAGAAGGCGTGCGTGGAGCACCGCACCTTCGCGCTGGCCGGAACCTTCACCCAGGCCGATGCCGGCCTGATCAAGCAGTACATCACCAGCCACGGCGGCAAGACCACCGGATCGGTCGCGGCGGGCATAGAGGCGGTGGTCGTCGGCGACAACGCCGAGAAGGAGATGTCGCAGGCGCGCAAGCTGGGCATCACGGTGATCGATCAGGGGCAGTTCAGCCACCTGACCAAAGAGAACGTCAAAGAATAACGGCGAGCAGAAGGAGTCCAACTCGTGGCAAGCCGCATCAATCCCGTGCCTCTGGGCGCCCTCATCCTGTGTGTGATCCTGACGCTGGCCTTCACCGTGCTGGTGTTCGTCAAGAGCAGCGACGTGCGCCGCTACCAGGAAGGCGATCCCGAGCAGGCCAAGTTCAAGTCCATCCCGGCCCTGCTGAAGGAAGTGAACGACAAGCGCCTGCGCCTGGAGAACGCCCAGAAGGGCATCCAGCTGCGGCAGAACGAGCTCTACCAGCTCGACCTCAAGGGCAACATCCACCGTCTGTATTATTCCGACGGCGAACTGCTCGGCGGCGTCGCGACTCCGAATAACGACCACGCCGACATCCGCGGCGAGAACCGCAAGCTGAAAGACAGCACCTGGGTCCTGACGCGCGACCTGATCGCCCTGTCGGTCAAGCACATGGACAGCCTCAAGGCGGAATACGAGGGCCCCGAGCGCCAGAACTTCCCGCCGCTCGACGAGGCGATCAAGAAGCGTCAGGACGAGATGCGTGAGGTGCTGAAGAAGATCAACGAACAGAAGACCGCCTTCGAGACCGACAAGGACCGGCTCAACGCGCAGCTCGAGGCGCTGAACGCCGAGAAGGACAAGACCGACAAGAAGGCGCGCGACGACAAGGGCACGCGCGAGACCCACATCAACCACCTCGAGGAGCGCATCCGCGAACTGCTCGAGCTCGACACCCATTGGATGATCGACCGCGACAAGAACGGTAAGATCATCGGCAAGGCGGGCCTCGAGCCGGACGGATCGATCCTGCAGGCGGACGGGCAATACAGGAAGGCGATCATCGATCGCGGCGCCCGCGACCACGTCTTCCCCGGACTGCTGTTCGAGGTCTTCACCTACGACCGCGGCGCGTACCTCGCCAAAGGCCGGGTCGAGGTCATCGAGGTGCAGGACCAGATCTCGACCTGCCGGATGATCGTGCAGGGCGATCCGCGGACGAATCCGATCAGCCGCGGCGACTTCATCGGCAACCCGGTGTTCGATGCGCGCAAGCCGAAGGTGTTCTTCGTCGACGGCGAGTTCACCCGCTACAACAAGGAGGACCTCGAGTCGTTCATCCGACGCACCGGCGGCATCATCGTGCCGGCTCTCGGTCCGGGCGTGGATTTCCTGGTCGCCGGAACGCGCGCGGAGGCGTCGCTCGCCAAGTCGCGGCAGTACCAGATCCTGGCCATGAAGGAGGAGGACCTCCTCGACTACGTGCAGACCACGTTCGAGCCGAAGGCGGACAAGAAGGCGTTGGCGAAGGCGGCGGCCCCGGCGCCAGCTCCGGCCGAGGCGGCGCCCGATGCCGCCGCTCCTGCGGCCAAATAGGATCGATCCGGAACGTCAGCGCTCGCACCCGGACCGGGTGCGAGCGCTTTTTTTGGCCACCCCTCGGGCAGC
>JACDEN010000012.1 GCA_013816415.1 Planctomycetota bacterium | reverse complement strand
TCAGGAGCCTGGTGACGGCGCTCACGGCGGCCGGGCCGAACTACGCCGGGTCGCCGGCACCAGGGCTGGGCTCGGATTCCGGGGCGGACCAGGTGGCGCCGCCGGCGCCGGTCGAGCCCGTGACGCCGGTCAGCACGGCGCGCTACGTGCTGTGCGGCACGCTGCGCCGCGGGCGCGGCGACGTCGAATGCTTCGTGCGCCTGGTCCATTCCGAGAGCGGCCAGGTGGTGGCGAGCGCCGACGCCTATGCGCAGGCGGTGGCGCCGGCGCAGGAGCAGGAGTTCTTCGCGCTGGTCGCCGGACGGCTGCGCCAGGAGTTCCCGGTGCTGCAGGGCACGCTCGCCGCCGGCGACGGCGGCGTGCCGATCATCGATCGCGGACGCCAGGCCGGCGTGGTCGGACGCATGCGCTTCTTCGTCATGCGCGCCGATGCCGATGTCGTCGATCCCG
Organism: Planctomycetota bacterium; assembly: GCA_013816415.1. Taxonomy (GTDB): domain Bacteria; phylum Planctomycetota; class UBA11346; order UBA11346; family UBA11346; genus JACCZE01. The sequence continues at coordinate 15,741 of JACDEN010000012.1, read as the reverse complement.
CCACCGGACGCGTGCTGCTGCCGGGAGAGAAGCGCGTGCAGGGCACGCTCGAGGTCGACAAGGTCGACGACCGCCGCGCCCGGCTCAAGCGCGTCGACGGCGCGGCCGCGGCCGGCGGAACCGTGGTGAGCGAATGAGCGCACGCCGCTGCCTGCGTCGATCGATGGCCATCGCCGTGCTCGCAGCTGCGGGAACGGCGATGGCGGTCGACGTCACCGTCGTCCCCTTCGACGGCAGTCCGATCCCGATCGGCGCCGGCGCGCGCGCGCTGGGCATGGGCGGAGCGTTCACCGCGATCGCCGATGACGCCACCGCCAACACCTGGAATCCCGCGGGCATGGCCCAGCTCGAGCGGCCGGAGCTGGCGATCAACGGCGGCTATTACCTGCGCCGCACCGCGTCGGGCGGCAGCACGGAATCGCAGAACGCGCTCGCCCTCGACCACGCCAGCGTGATCGTCCCCTTCTTCGTGCTCGGCACGCAACAGACGCTCGGGGTGGCGTGGCAGCGGCAGTTCGACTTCACCCGCGCCACGCGCAGCCGTCAGGACTTCCAGAATCTCGGCGCGACGCTGACCACGCAGGGTTTCTCCGACAACCGCGTCGAGAACGACGGCGCGTGGTCGAGCTGGAGCCTGAGCTACGCCGCCGACGTGCTGCCGGCGCTCTCGCTCGGCGCGACGGTGCTGGTGTGGGACGACGATCTCACGCGCATGAGCCACAACGACCGCGACACCGCGAGCAGCGGACGGCTGACCACCATCTCCAATGGACCGCCGCCGAGCATCATCAGCGACGAGACCTTCACCGCCGAGCAGCACCAGCGCATCACCGTCGATAACGGCGCGAGCGCGGTCATCGGCGCGCTGTGGCACGTGAACGCCGAATGGACGCTCGCCGCCACCGTGAAGCCGCAGTACGATCTGCACCTGTCGATCAGTAAGAGCGACCGACGCGAGTTCCGCGACGCGGGCACCAATGCTGTCACCAGCAGCACCGCGACCTCGACCCGGCGCGGCGCGACCTACACCTATCCCACCAGCGCGACCGTCGCGACCGCCTGGCGCCCGAACGACCGCCATACCGTCGCGGTGGATCTCACCTGGACCGACTGGAGCGCGCTGCGGCTCGACGACGGCGCCTCGACCACCAGCCCGATCAGCCCGTTCGTCGCGCCTGGGGATTTCAGCGACGGCTACGCGCTGCGCGTCGGCTACGAGCACGTGTGGCTGCTGCCGCGCCTGGTGGTGGTGCCGCGCTGCGGCCTCCTGTACGAGGGCCTGCCCGGCGTCACCGCAGCTCCCGACGCGGCGCATCCGCAGCTGGTCAACGCCACCGTCGATAATTACTACGGCGCCACCGCCGGGCTCAGCGTGTTCCAGCGCACCATACTTTACGACATCGCGGTGCAGCTGCGCTATGGCGACAAGGTCGGCTCCGGCACCGACGCGCCCTTCGACCGCACCGCCCAGGTGCTGGGCGTCACCGCCCGCGCCGGCCTCACCTGGCACTTCTGACGGAGGCTCCATGACGCGCATCGTGCTCATCGCTGTGATCGTCGCGCTGCTGTCACCGTCGGCGCGCGCGCAGGTCTACGACCTGACGCTGCCGCCGCTCACCGTCGATGTCCCGTACACACCGGGAAGCGTCCCGTCGTTCTCGCGGTCGATCACCCTGCCGTGCGGTCCGACCGGCTTCGTCATCGACGCTCCGCCCACGAGCCAGATCTTCTACCAGTTCACCGGCCCGGCGATGAGCCCGCCCGAGGCGCTGGTGGATGCCCAGGGCCGCATGACCTGGCTGGCCTATTCAGATCCGCTCGACCAGTTTGTCAACATCGTGTACTGCGACAGCCCGATCGACTACAACTTCTCGTACTCGATCAACAATCCCAACCGCCATTACGGCCTGCTGACCTTGCGCATCGATCCCAACAACACCGCGGCGAACCCGGGGCTGAATGATCTGTTCGTCACCGATCTCGCCACCGGCGCGAAGATCACCGGCGCAGTGGTGACCTTCAACGGCGTCACCATCACGGGAGCCGAGGTCGGCCTCGGCCAATACCGCATCACCGCGAACGCCACCACCACCGCCACCACCACCGTCACCAGGAGCCCGTACACCGCGCTGTCCTTCAGCAGCCGCGTCCGTGCCGGGCTCCTCGGCGGCATCGCGCTGACCATGACCGATCCTACGCCGGGCACGGTCACCCTCACCACCACCGCTGCGGCGACCACCGCCGCCAATCCTGTCCCGGTCGCCCTCCATTTCGTCAAGCCGGTGGATGCCGCGCTCGGCGACTTCACCATCGCTGACCTGACGGTGAGCGGCGGCACGGTGCAGAGCCTCGACGGCGGGGGGCAGGATTACCTCGCGCAGATCATACCCACCGCCGCCGCCGTCCAGGTGTCGGTGGCCGCCGGCGTGGCCCGCGATCGTGCGAGCGTCGCCAACGCGGCGTCCAACGTGCTCAACCGCACCTACGACGGCGCCGGGCCGACCGTCACCATCAGTCAGGCCGCCGGGCAGAGCGATCCGGCGAGCACCTATCCGGTGCGCTTCGCCATCGTCTTCAGCGCGCCGGTGAATGGATTCACCGCGTCGGATGTTGTGCTCGCCAGCCCATCGCCGCAGCCGATCATCCGCACGCTGCTCGGCAGCGGCGCGAGCTACACGCTCGAACTGTCGGGAATGTCCGGGCCGGGCACCCTCACCGCGTCGATCCCCGCCGACGCCGCCACCGCGGTCAGCAACGGCAAGCCGAGCGCGGCGTCGACCAGCAGCGACGCCACGGTGACGTGGGCGCTGCCTCCGAATTATTCCCTGCCGGTGATCTACGGCCGGCTCGATTATACCGCGACCTCGTCGCCGTCGGCGGAGTCGCTCGATATCGCGCTCGGCGCCGGCGCGTATGTCGTGAGCCTTCCCGGCCACCCCAACACCATCATCAAGCAGGTGTCGGGCAGCTCCGACGGCGCGGTGATCGCCGCCGCCGAGACCCTGCTCACCCATCCCAGCGGCATCGTGCGCGTGCGCGCCGCGACGTTTATCGGGGACACCACCGATTCGTTCACCTATGCATTGAGCCCGCCAGGAACCGCGAACCGTCAGCTCGGCTACGTCCATCTCACCATGGTCAACAATTCCGACCTCGATCTCACCGTCGGCGGCGCCTATGTCACCCTCACCGATGGCGCCGGTGCGAAGATTTCCGGCGCGGCCGTCTCGTTCGGATTGAATCAGGCCGATCTCATGCCCTTCACCGAGGTCGCGTTCGGCGTCTATCGCCTGGTGATCAGCAACGTGGTGGTGGGATCGATCCGCGTGCGCAGCGCGGGCTTCATCGATGTCACCCAGACGGTGCGCTCATTGACGGTCGGCTCCTTTCCCGAGATCCCGATCGTGCTGACCCAGAGCTCGCTGGTGGCGTCGATCGCCTCCACAGTTCCGGATCCGACCCACTCGCGGGCGATTCCCCTGACGTTCACCTTCTCGACCGCGGTCAGCGACTTCGTCGCCGCCGACATCGCGGTCACGAATGGCGCAGTCACCGGCTTCGCCGGCAGCGGAGCCGCGTATACCGCGACGCTGGTGCCGGCGAGTCCCGGGCCGGTGCGCGTCGAGATCGCGTCGGGCGCGGCCAACGCCGGCGGCTTCGCCTGCAATGCCGCCGTGCTGACGCGCGTCTACGACACCGTCGGTCCGAACGTCACCATCAACCAGGCGGTCGGACAGGCCGATCCGTCGATCAGTGGCCCGCTGTCATTCACCCTGCAGTTCAGCGCGCCGGTCACCGGCTTCACCGGCAGCGACCTCAGCTTCACCGGCAGCACCGCGGGCGGCGTCATCACCGCCGCCGTCACCGGCAGCGGCACCACCTGGACCGCCAACGTCAGCGGCATGACCACTGGCGGCACGGTGGTGGCGAGCGTTCCGGCCGACGCCGCCGTCGCCAATGGCCATCCGACGGCGGCCAGCACCAGCACCGACAACAGCATCACCTTCGTGCCGCCGGGGCTCGGCAGCCCGATCGTCACCATCCAGCAGCACGCCAGCCAGCCGGATCCGACCGCGGCGCCGGTGATCCTCTTCAGCGTGCATGTCAGCGCGGCGGTCACCGACTTCACCGCCGCCGACGTCGTGCTCTCCGGCAGCGCCGGCGGGCCGCTCAGCGCGGTGATCAGCGGCAGCGGCGCGGACTACACCGTGCTGGTCAGCGGCATGACCGTAGCCGGAACGGTGATCGCGAATGTTCCCGTCGGCGCGGCCTCGAGCGGCGGCCTGCCGTCGTTCGCCGCCACCACCAGCGACAACCAGGTGACCTATGATCTCGCCGCGTCCTCGAGCGGGAACGCGCCGGCGGCCGCCGATGGACGCTCGTGCGGAGCGGGATCGGGACTGGCGGCGCTGGCGATGGTCGGACTGGTCGGGGTGGGATTGCTGCGGCGACGACGCTGAGTTTTTGAACCCGAATATCACCGCCTCGGGTCCTGCTGTGGCGCCTTGGCGGTTCGATGGCGCGCGACGCTGCAGCAGGTAGGCGCCGTGCCGGTGGTGCTGAACCCTGCCTTGCCCGGAAATCAGCTGGCATCCCGCCCGTGTTGGCACGGAATGACGCACGGGCGGACGCCGAGGGGTCGCGTCACCAATCGCAGGTGGTCGCGTTTTCTCCGCGAGGAATGTCCATGCGATTCATTCTCGCGCTCGATGCCGACTCCGCGCGCACCGTGACCATCCCCGCCAAGGATGTGTGGCGGCTCGAGGCCTCCGTGCGCTGAGCGCATCGCCGGAGACCCCAGGCGCGGCCGACCGTGCTGGGATTCACGACATGGCGATGGCCGGATGGCGGATAATCTGCGCCCACGAGGTGACCATGCGCCCGATCATTCCGCTCGCACTCGTGGGAATCGCGCTGATGTCGTCGGCGCTGGCCGCCGAGGCGGGCGATCCCAAGCCGTCGCCCGCAGCTCCGACCGGCGCCGCAGCGGCACCGGCTTCCGACAAGAAGATCGTCTTCGGCGTCATCACGCCGTCGGCCGACAAGAAATCGCTGACCATCGAGGTGAAGGGCGTGGCCACGACGCTGAAGATCACCCCCGACACCGAGGTCACCATCGACCTCAAGAAGGCCGCTCTGGAGGCGGTGACGACGGTGGACCCGGTGCGGGTGATGTATTCCGGCGACATCGCCCTCTCCATCGACCAGACCAAGGCTGAGAAAAAGAAGAAGAAAAAGAAGATGTAGGGGGAGTCCGACGTCCGACGTCCGACGTAGAGACAGACAGACGACACTGGGACGATAGCAGCGGTGATCGCCCCCGATTTTGGCCTGCAGACCCGCGGGTTGTCGATGTCCCGACGTCGGACGTCGGACTCTTCTTCCACTGGGCGCGGCGCGATTATCCAAGGTATGCTCTCCCATGAGGTGCCCCATGGCATGGTCCGCATCCGGTCTCGTCGCATCCATCCTGGCTGCATCCGTGCTGGCGGGCGTCGTCTCGGCGGCCGACGTCGATGCGCCGGTCGATGTCCCCGACGACATCGGTCTCGGAGAACGTCTCGCGTTGGTCGCATGGCTGAAGGACCATGGCATTCCGATCGCCGATCCAGCCGACGTGGCGGCGCTACGGCTCGCCTATCTGCGGGTCGCGCATCCCGAACAGGTCGCGGCTCACGCGACCGCTGATGCTGATGCTGATCAGCAGCGCGGCGACCTGGCGGCGGAGCTGTACCGCAAGCACGGAAAGAATGCGCCGGCCGAGGCGACCGCGGCCGAGATCAGGGCCTTGATCGCTGTGCTCGACACGGCGCAGCGCACCGCTCTCGCCCGCGACCAGGCTGCGGCGCACGAGGATGGAGTGCCGCGGAGCCGTGACCGCGGCGAACCAGCGGTCGCGACGGCAGCGAATGCACCAGAGGCGCACGCCGATCCGCACACCCCTCCAGCATCCGACGCGCTGACGCCGGCGGCGCCGCCGACAGCGCAGCAGCAGGCGCGCGCCGCGCTCGGGATCGAGATCGGCAAACCCTTTCCCGAGCTCTCAGGGCGAACCGTCGACGGATCCGCCTTCGAGCTGCGACAATGGGCGGGCAAGGTGGTGCTGGTGGATGTGTGGGCGACCTGGTGCGGTCCCTGCCTGCGGGAGATGCCCACGGTCGCGGCGGCGTACGCCGCCTACCATGCCCGCGGCTTCGAGATCATCGGAGTGAGCCTCGACTCCGACCTGCCGAAATTGAAGAAGTATCTGGCGGATCAGCCAATCGCCTGGCCGCAGATCTTCGACGGCGATGGCTGGAACGGCAGATGGGCCAAGAAGCTCGGCATCCATGCCATCCCCTGCGGGTTCCTCGTCGGTCCCGACGGCGCGCTGATCACCACCGATGTGCGCGGGGGCAATCTGGAATCGGCGCTCAAGAAGGCGCTGGTCACAGATCCCTGAGCGCTTCCCTGTGCCGCGTTCGACGGCGGACCATCGATGATTGCGGTCCCGCCGCGGGGCGCTCTGATCCCGCCTCGAACCAGGAGACCGCCATGGCCCGCTTCACCCTCAAGGGAAATCCTTTCACCACCGTCGGCGAGTTGCCGAAGGTCGGCGCCAAGGCGCCGGCGTTCGCCCTGGTGAAGGGCGATCTCTCGCCGCTCGCGACGGCGGCCTATGCCGGGAAGCGCGTGGTGCTGAACATCTTCCCGAGCATCGACACCCCGACCTGCGCGACCTCGGTGCGCACCTTCAACAAACGCGCCGCCGAGGCCGCCGACACCGCGGTGGTGTGCGTGTCGATGGACCTGCCCTTCGCCCTGTCGCGTTTCTGCGGTGCCGAGGGCATCGACCGCGTCGCCGCCGCGTCGGCCTTCCGCTCGACCTTCGGCAAGGACTTCGGCCTGCTCATCGCCGACGGTCCGCTGCAGGGCCTGCTCGCGCGCGCGGTGATCGTTCTCGACTCGGCCGGCATGGTGCGCCATGCCGAGCTGGTTCCCGAGATCGCGAACGAGCCCGATTACGCCAAGGCGCTCGCCGCGACGAAGTAGCGAGGTCGCAGCAACCACGAACGATCGGAGGCCACATGGCGCGCGTGCATCCGGAAAAGATCCTCGAATACCTCGGTCAGGAACTGCGACCGGCCCTCGAGAAGGCGGTGAAGGCCGCAGTTCCCGGAGCGGAATTCGACGCGCGCGCGTTGTACGCGGGCTTCCTGCGCGAAGTGGCGAAATCGTACCCGTCGTACGAGCAGGTGCCGGACAGCTGCGTGCAGACCTGATGCCGATGATGACGCGGCTGATGCTGAGGCTGATGTTGATGTTGATGTTGATGCTGACAGCCAGCGGCTGAAGGATTCCTCCGACACGGTCATCGCTGCTGACGTCCGACTCCAGGGATGTCGCAACCACGGTCTCGTCGTGCGTCGCGGAGGTGACGCGACCCCGCACGGGCGTCGCAAACGCATCGTCGAGGCTGGGGCCGGTCATCGGCGCTGATTTCGCGGTTATGAAAGGCGGCGAGGCGCCGTCTCATCCCTGTCGGCTGTGGTCCGTCCCCGTCCTGCAGACCTCCTGCAGACGATCGGACCGATACCGACCGCGGCCGGTGGGCTCCAGCGCCTGCCGTCCCGCCCAGGGTCATTTCCAGTTCACGTCCATCTGAACGCCGGTGCGAACCGGAGTTCCCGGGGTACTCATGGCGTCCTCCCTCGCGCGTCTCGCCGTCATGTCCATGCTGCCGATCCAGATCTGGGCCGCGCACGCCGCGCACGAGCCCGCCGCGGCACCGGCGGTGGATCGGCCCATCTCCTTCGCCCTGCATCCCGCGCGCGCCAAGACCAGATACCTCATGCAGGGCGACACGGTCATGGATCATCCGGTCGGAGAGGCCGTGATCCTCGCCGGTCACCGCTGTCCCACGCGGCAGCCGGCCACGGGTCAGCTGGAAATCGATCTCACCGGTGACGGGACGTACGTCACCGTCCGACCGGGGTCGATGACCATCGCCCTCGGCTCGTCGAACGGCCATCGCGGCGGGACCATCGATCTCGCCTGGTCGCGTGCATCCGATGGCACGTGGACCTACCGTACCGTCACCGAGCTGTCCGGCATGCTCGGCGATGAGCGCGTGGCGATCATCGACGTCGATGGCGACGGCGCCTTCGATCACGTCGGCGTCGATGGGATTGTTCTCGGAGACGGCGCATATGCGTTTCCGCTTCCCGCCAGCGACGAACGCTGGTGCACCGGCAAGCTCGAGATCACCGGGCTGTCGTTCGGGCCGATGGGGCAGAAACCCGCGGCCGTCGGCCGCTTGCTGGCGACCACCACTCCAGCGACGCTGCCGGTCCTCCTCGGCATCAACGGCGAGCGCCGCAAGGTCGGCGTGACGCCGCGCCCGGAGGATCCGGCGCTGAGCGCTGCGGTGCAGATGCATTGCCGGTACATGGCGGCCACCGGCAGCCTGCAGAACGAGGAGACGGCGGGGGCCCCGGGCTTTTCGCCCGATGGCGATGCCGCCGGCAGGGAGAGTGACATCGCCAGGAACGTGGAGCCGGCGCGCGCAGCCGCCCATATGACGGCAGCGCTGTACCATCGGCAGGACCTCCTGCGCTCCGACACTCTGGCTTTCGGGCTCGGCGTCGAACGCGGATTCATCGCCATCGATGGACGACGCATCCTCGCGCCCAAAGCCGTGCTGCCCATCCTGGTCCCGGCCCCGGATCAGCATGATGTGCCGACGCGCGCGACGCGGTCGCATGCCGACCCGACGCCCGGGGACCACGATACCGGCTATCCCATCAGCGTCAGATTCGCCTCCTCGTCAGCGGTCCTCACCACATGGAAGCTCGAACTCGCTGGAAAATCCGGCGCAAAGTCCATCGACTGCCATGCGGTCGACGCGCACGGCGGTGGGGAGATCGCATACAACCAGCTCTATGGCATCGTCGGCCTCATTCCGAAGGATCCGCTGCAGGACGGTCTCTACCGCGTATCGATGACCGTTGATGTCGGAGGCACGCCCTGGAGCAGGACCTGGACGTTCACGGTCGGGACGCCGAAGAAGCCGTGAAGAGATCCGAGCAATCACGGACCTCGCGGCAGGTGACCCTCTCGCGGCACCGATGCGGAAGCGCCGGAGGTCGACCCGCGAGTCGCCACCAAGATGACTACTTCGGCCGCGGTCGCCGAGCAGCGGCCCTCTTGGAAGGTGTCGATGGCGTCGGCGAATCCGCGCACGCGGTTGTAGCAGATCTCGTGGCCTTCGCCGATGACCTGGATGCCGCGCTCGGCCTCGATGCCCTTGGCGTCCGTGCGCGGCCACACGCACGGCCCCTCGATCAGATTGTCGCAGATGAAGAAGCCGACGTTGCCCTTGTCGACGGTCGCGGCGATCGGATAGACCAGTTTGTACAGGTGGCAGCGGCGCACCACGATGCGCTGGGATTCATGGAAGGCGATGCCGCGTTCGCCGTTGCGGACAGTGAGGTTCTCGAACCACACGTCGTGCACGCCCACCGCCGCGATCACGCGATGGACGCCGCCGCCGTCGATGATGGCCTCTCCGTCATCCGTACCGCGCCACACGATCGGCTTGCCGGGTTCACCGCTGACGGTGATCGGGAGCGGCCCATAGACGCCCGCGTGCAGCAGCATGATGTCGCCGGGCTTCGCCGCGGCGTGAGCGGCGGCCAGGCCCTTGAAGGGGTCGTCCGTGGTGCCCGTGCCGCCGCCGTCGCCGGGAGCCACGTGACGGATCGGAGCATCCTTGGCCGCGAACGGCTCGACCGCGGTGCGGGCATGCAGGATCTTCTCGGCCGCGCCGCCGTCGGGATCCGCGAGCGACAGGCGCAGCTCGTAGTCCGTCCCCGGCTTCAGCCACAGCACGCTGCCGGCGAACAGCCGCGCGTCGTCGGGGATGTCGAGCGATGCGCCCTTCGGCTGCTTGTGGTGGCCCTTGACCACCCGGAACAGGTCGGCGCCGGGCGTCCACTCCGGCGCGCCCGCGACACGCCAGGCGAGAGCGACGCGTCCATCGCCGTCATCGTCACCGCGCACGATCCAGTAGACGCCGAGGCAGGTGGTGGTGGATGGCTCGAGCACCGGCTCGGCAGCGGGGGAGGCCGCGTCCGCCGCGGCGAGCCGGACTGGCAGCAGGACGAGCGCGAGGGCGACTGCGAGGCAGGCAGGAATGATCTTCACGAGGCGGCTCCGGGGTGGCGTCCGCGAGCTGAAGCTCTACGAACGCGAGCATCCTGCAGTCTCCGGATCAGGTGCCATGCTCCTTTTGGACCCGGATCGCCTTGCTGGAAACAGCCCCGAACGCGGCGCGCATCGACGGATGAGCCTGTGGCACCTTCCCGAGACGCGGAAGGCGTCGAGATCGCGACCGGTACCGTGGCCGCGGCCCGCCAGCCCGCGGCACGCTCATCATCCACTCGAGAGAGGACCAGCCATGTTCAAGGAATTCCGCGCCTTCTTCATGCGCGGCAATGTCATCGACCTCGCGATCGCCGTCATCATCGGCGCGGCGTTCGGCGCCATCGTGACGTCGATGGTCAACGACGTGCTCATGCCGCCGATCGGCGCGCTCTCGGGCGGACTCGACTTCAAGGACCATTTCATCGTGTTGAATTTCGACAAGGCGTCGCAGTACGCGCAGAGCGCCGGGCACCGGGTCGGTTCGCTCGCCGAGGCGCGCGCCAGCGGCGTACCGGTCATCGCCTATGGCGCCTTCATCAACAGTCTGATCAACTTCCTCATCATCGCGTTCTGCATCTTCCTGGTGATCAAGGCTCTCGCGACGTTCCAAAAACCCATCCCGGCCCCGGTCGACACCAAGGCATGCCCGCGCTGCCTGTCGACGGTGCCGTTCAAGGCGTCGAAGTGCCGGGAGTGCACCGCCGATATCTGAACCCCAGACCCCCGCAGTTCATTGGTCGACAGCCCGATCATTTCGCCGTCTTCTTCGCCTTCGCATCCGCCGGCTTCAACGGCCCGATATACCTCCGCGCGATCACGATGTCATCGATCCACATCGTCATCTTCTGGGGAAAATCCTCGGTCGTGCGGTAGAGGTTCAGGGTCGCGATCTCCGGCAGCGCGGCGGCCACGGTGCGGAAGCAGATGCCGGTGACGCGGGCCTGCAGCTCGCCGTTGATCCAGTAGCGCGCTTCGCCGTCGTGCGTGCCCGGCGTGTTCAGATACAGACCGACCTCATAGCAGTTCCACACGTCGTAGGCGATCATGCGCTTCGGCTGCGCGTAACACGACCAGCGCGTCGCCGGCGGATCGTTGATCTTCAGCTCGCCGACCTTGGCCAGCGACTCCTTCGGGAACGGCTCGTAGCTGTAGAGGTGGGCGAACCAGTCGTATCCGTTCTGACTGCCCTCGCCCTTCCCCGCGTAGCCGACGAACTGGTCTTCGACGGTGTACCAGTTGGTGCCGTCGCAGGCGCCGCCGGCCTTGGCGCCGCCGCGGCCATCGAATTTCGCCGCGAGGCAACAGATGCCCATGCCCTTGAGGCCGACCTTCTTGCTGACGTCCCCGGGAAAGAAGCCATGGTCAAATTTCCGATACGCGCGGATGAAGTACGCCGGATGCGCGCCCTCGTGCGCCTTCTTCGGGAACCAGTAGCGGTTCGCGCCGCCGTTGTCGCCCTGCGCCCAGGTGACTTCGCCGCTGAACGAGCCGGCCAGCGGCGAGGTCTTGGTAACCTTCATCATCGCGTCCCACCGGTCGCCCTCGGTATAGGGCAATTGGATGCGCCCGGACTCGAAGTCCTCCACCGCGTACACGTCAGGATCCTTGGCGAGGCCGGCGGCGTCGGGGTATTTCGCTGCGATCCCCGGGTTGATGCCGGCGGCCAGCCCTTCACCCCAGGTTGCCGGAAGCTTGTCGGTCTTCCGGTCGGGGCTCTTGTCGGCGACGGCGCCCATGGCGTCGATGGCGGCGGCCAGCAGCAGGACCGTGATCGCATGGCGGACGGACATCGGACCCCCCACCGGAATGATGTGCCGGGAAGATGAGGGCGTTACCCGTTATTTCCCTCGGGTCGGCTCAGTTGCGGCCGTCGCGTCGGTGAACACGGCGGCGACCATCGGTCCGTACCAATATGCGCATTCCCTCGTGCGGATGAGTTGCGGCAACCAACCAGCCGTTCCCATCGTCTGGACGGCGAATGATTCCTACTCCTCGTTCTGCTTCCCCGCACCACGCGAGGGGACGAGCGTCCATCTCTTTCCCGTGTCAAATTCCAAGACCACCGTTGCCCCCACCCTCGTCACCTTCGCCGTGAAATACTCCACCCCGTCCGACAGTTCGACCTGATCTTCGGTCATGGTCCACGAACCCTCGCTGACGAGCGCGCCGGCGCGCTTGTCCTCCCGCTGGTAGACGAGCCATTCCTGGTCCTTGAACCGCATTTCCCTGGGCGCCCAATCGGGCGAGGTCGCGATCCAGGATCCGGTGAGGTCGATCTCCAAGACGTTCGGGGGCGGCGCCGACGCGAGGGCCTGCTGCATCCGTTCCTTGGCCGCGGCTGGTAAGTCCGAGTTGTCGATGCATCCACGCATGTCGCGGCGTTGCGCGGCGGAGAGCACCGCGAACCGGGCGCACACCTGCTCGCGCCTCCCTTCGTCCTCGTCCGTAACCCACAAGAACATCAGTTGGACGCGCAAGCGCGGGTCGTCGAGCAGCGGCAGCAGATGTGCGGCGAACTCAGGACGAGGGCAGAGGGCATAGAGCGCGGCTTCCGCTGTCGATTTCTTCGGCGAGCGCAGCGCCGCCAACAGACCGGAGATTCCGGTCTCGCCGCCGATTGCCGCGAGAGCCCCTGCCGCCACGCCGACGACCTCCTGGTCCTTTGAAGCGAGGATCCTCAGCAGGCACGGGACAGCGGCGCGATCGCTGATCTCCTCCAGCGCCTCGACGGCGGCGCAACGTACTCCGGATTTCTCATCGTGCTCCGCCACCTCGCATAATCTCGCGACGGCCGATCCCGCCTTGAGCATTCCCACGGCCACGCTCCGGCGCACATTCTCGCTCGGGTCCGATAGCCTGGATGCAATCGGATCGATCGCTGCGGCATCGCCGATACGGCCGAGCGCCTCGATCATGTCGCTCGCCTCCAGTTCTTGGGCTTTCTTGAGAAGTTCGACCAAGGGTGCGACGGCCCGCTTGTCGCCAAACCGACCGAGCACGGAGGCTGCGTGCTGTCGCACGTGCGATTCGCTGTCGCCAAGGACGGCGATGATGGGGTCGATCGCCGAACGATCGCCGAGGTCGCCGAGCGCGGACACGGCCGACGATCGCATCCACGCATCCGGATCCCCGAGCAGCGGCAGCAGCACTGCGATCGCCCTGGGATCGGCAAAGGCGCCGAGGGCGTTTGCCGCGTCCCATCGGGTTTTGCGGTCGGTGTCGCCGAGAGCGCCGGAGAGCACCTCAAAAATACCTGTCCCCACGAGCTCATGAAGCCGACGCTGGGACTTTGCGAACGGGCCGGAGTCGCAGCGGCGGTCATCGAGCTTGCCGAGGGCGCGCAGACAGGTCGGGCGCGTCGTCGAGCCGATCAAGCGCCCTTCGGCGACCAGCCGCGGTACAACGGATAGGACGCCTTGTTCGTCCGCATTGTGGTACACGCGTTCCAGACAGAGATCATGGCACAGTTCCTCGAGGTTTTTCCCAAATGCCTCAAAGTCGGGATGCTCCCGGACACCGCGGATCAGAAGCGGCACGCCTTCGGGTCCTTTCGCGCAGGCGAGCACAAAGGATATCGCCGGCAGATCCATGGGCTTCTCGGGATTCCATGTGTCCATCAGGCGCTTCGCCGCCGGAGCCGCCGCCTCGGGATGGGCCTGGACCGCCGTCTCGATGGATGATAGCGGACCGCGCTGCGTGTTGTAGGCCTGCACCGCCGCGATGATGTCTGCAACCGGGTCCGTCTGCGCGGCGGCGATGCACGGACCACCGAGGAGGATCAGCGCGCACAAGATTGCAGGGTGCATGGAATCGAGATCTCCGTCCGTTGCGGGTGACGTCGGAAATTGCCGCCAATCGAGGGTACACCAGCCTGATGGCGGACGCCAGTCCTGGCAACGCCATTGTCGTTTGCTGAGGGAGGATGCTGACGACGCCCGGCCGATGTGTGAGATAGCTGCCCAAGGCTCGCCCGCTCGTTGACCCTCACCGACTCCCGCGAGCGACGGTAGCGCACTCCTATTTCGCGTCCTTCAGCAGCGCCCGCAGCGGCTTCTCGAGCTCGGTCGCCCAGATGTCGAATCCCTTGGCGGTCAGGTGCAGGAAATCCTCCATGACCTCCTTGCTGATGGTGCCGTCGGGCTGGAGGAACTTGTCGCCGATGTCGATGTAGACGACCTTGTCCTTGTCGGCGAACTTCGCGATCTCGGCGTTGATCGCCGTGATGGCATCGCGTGCCGGGCTCGGCTTCTCGTCGCGCGGGAAGATGCCGTGCAGGATGATCTTCGAATTCGGAGAACGTTTCTGGATCTCCATGATGTTCTGCTTCACGCCCGCGACGATCAGCGCCGGATCGATGCCGATGTTGTTGGTGCCGATCAGCAGGCACACCACCTTGGGATGCTGTCCGTCGAACTCGCCGTTCTGGAGCCGCCACTGCAGGTGCTGGACGCCGTCGCCGGGAACGCCGAAGAAGCGCGTGCTCTTCACGAGGTCGGGGAAGTGCTTTTCGAACGGTTCCTTCCCCTGTCCTTCCCAGCGCCAGCAGAAGGTGATCGAGTCGCCGACGAACAGGATGTCGTACGGCCCCTTCTTGGCTTCGGCCACATACTCCGCATGACGCGTGACCCAGTACGGCTCCTGGTCGCGCGATACCGGCGGCAGCGCATCCACGGCCGCCGCCATGGTCGCGCCCGCGACGAGCAGCAGCAGTCCGAGGGCCCAGGGAGCGGAGGTCGTGGTCATGCGCGGAGGATCGAGCGATCCGCCACGATGGAAAGATCTGACTGCATCCCGGTGCCGGCCCTGTGCTTCACGGACCGCTGTTCGCCGTGATGTGCTTCGGCTTCAGCTTTAGCTTCAGCTTTCACTCAGTGGTCATCGCGTCGCCGCGCGTCAATTTTTTGCACGGACCATGCCGACTTCCGCGCCACTGTGCCCGCGATCTGCTCACAGGCGTCATCCGTTCGGCAAACACCCCTGAGCCACCGCAAGACGCATCGGGAATACATGCGCGTTAGCAGAAGATGTTGTTCATCCGCCTCCGCCTAGACCGACACCTCGACGCGCACCGCTCCCGCTTCACCTTCTGGCGTCGATCGACCCCAGTATCTCCACGCTCCGGCGGCGTCGACGGTCCAGCTCGCGGACAGGCCGTCGCTCCATTCGCTCTGCGTCGGAGCGGAGCGGAATCCGGACGGTCTCGCGGTGTCGCTGAGCATCACCGTCCAGCTGCTCTCATTCCCGCTGCTCTGCGCGGTGAACGTGAGCAGGTGCGTGCGGTTCCATGGTCGTGCAGGCGTGGCCACAGTGAGGCCTCCCATCACCCGCCAGCATCCTCGCCAAAGCTGATAAGCGAGAATTTTAGCGGTCGACGAGGGTCATCGTGCGGGCAGCGGCGCGCTGGGCAGGCGCGCGGCGAGGAAGAGACCGACGCGGCGGCAATCGTTCCCGAGCCGCCGGGCCTCGTCGGCCAGGGGATCGGCGCGCGTCAGCCACAGCGGAGCCGTGAGATCAGGCGCCGGCAGCGGAGCGGCGGTGATCGCGGGCGTCTGGGGC
>JACDEN010000278.1 GCA_013816415.1 Planctomycetota bacterium | reverse complement strand
GTGAAGCGGTGCGAGCGCATCTTCGCCAGTCCGCACGATCCGTTCCGCATCTGGGTCTGCACCGCGCAGGGCATCATGGAGACGCGCGACGACGGGGTGCAGTGGCGCCTGATGCCGGGCACCGCCCGCGACCAGGTCGGCCGCATCGAGGATGTCTCGTTCGCTCCGGCGCAGGCCGGCGTGATCCTGCTCGGCAGCCGCGACAAGGGTGTCCTGCGATCGGATGACGACGGCGCCACCTGGCGCACCATCGGGACCATCGAGAGCGGATTGGCCGCGCTGCAGATCGTCCGCCTGGGGACGTCGCCGTCCGATCGTTCGGGCCGCATCTGGTACGCGGCGCACGGCGACGCCGCCCCCGGCGTGTCGAAGTCGATCGACGGCGGCGCGACCTGGTTCACGATTTCGCCCCAGCTCTACGCCGAGGATCTGCTGCTCGACGGGCAGGAGATCCTGATCACCGCGCACTCGACCAAGGAGCAGGATCTGTGGAGCGTCTACAAGAGCGACGACTGCGGCGGCTCGTGGCTCGAGGCCCTGCGCGACGTGAAACCGACCGCCACCGGCACCAGCCGATCCACGCTCGGATCGCTGTGGCTCGGCGCGCTCAAGGGGCGGCTCCTGCACCGGCTGCCGTCCGGCGCGCACAAGCGCACCGCGCCGTGGTCGCCGGTCGGCCCGCAGGAGGGGACGTGGGCGTCCATCTTCGGCACCACCCGCGGCGCCGACGAACTGATGTTCGCCTACGATCCGCGCACGCTCGGCCTGCTGGCGTCGAAGGACGGCTTCGCCACCTGGTGGGCCGAGAACGACGGGCTGTTCGTCGCGCGCCTGGTGAAGGATGGCGCCAACGTCTGCGCGAGCGCGAACGGCCGCTCGTTCTATGCGTCGATCAACGGCCAGCTCTACATTGGGCGCACGCCGACGCAGCCCGGTCCGCTGCTGACCTCGTTCGCGGTGGATCCAGCGATCGTCACCGTCACCGGAACCGGAAAGGTGCGGTTCACCGTGCGTGTACAGCCCGCCGACGAGACGCCCGATGCGAAGATCGCCGCCATCCAGGTGCGGTCGGGCGCATTGAACCTGCCGCTCCTCGATGACGGCGCCCATGACGACGGAGCTGCTGGAGACGGCCTCTTCGCGGGCAGTGTCGAGGCGAAGGAGGACTTCCTGCAGGGCAACTTCAAGGCCGAGGACCGCTGGAACATTCCCGGTCAGGTGCTGATGGACGTCGTCGCGGTGGACACTAAGAACCGTCTGACCGTCGAGAAGCTGCCGTTCAGCTTCCGCGCCAAGCCGCAGCAGATGATCTTCTGGGATGGCGAGGCCGTGAATTGGGGCGGACGCATGGCCAATGCCCGCCGCGGCGCGCCCCAAGGAAAATTCGACAGCCGCAGCGGCATCATCTTCGACATCGACGCCGAGGCGCACGGCGGCGCGCGCTGCCTGCACGTCGTCGCTTGGCGCGGGCCCTGGCTCACCGGCTGGGGCTTGGACTACTACGGCAAGAATCTCAGCGACATGGACCATCTCGTGTTCTGGATCAAGGCGTCGTCGCGGACGACGCGCGATCTGCAGGTGCTGCTGACCGACGCTCCAGGGCACGAGAACGACGCGCGCCAGTCGCAGGCGGTGTGGCTGATCAAGGACGGCTTCCTGACCGAGCTCACCGAGAGCTATCAGCGCGTGCGCATCCCGGTGGCGCGGCTGGTCACCCGGACCGGATTCGACCTGACGCTGTGCAACGGCATCGCCTTCGGCGGCGCGGACGCCAACGGCCACAACGTCTTCGTCGACGACATCGCGTTCGAGAACGGGCCGCCGCAGCCCTGACGCCGTCGACCCTGCGCCTCCCGGCTCTCGACCGCGTCACGGTCGTCGCTAGCGTCCCGTCGTTGCGGACCTCCGCTCGGCGGTCCGCACCGCTTCCCATCTTCGGAGAATCCATGCAGCACACCCAGCTCGGCCGCACCGGCCTGTCCGTCAGCCGCCTCTGCCTCGGCACCATGAATTTCGGGCCCGAGACCACGGCGGTCGACAGCCACGCCATCCTCGACAAGAGCCTGGAGCTCGGCATCGATTTCCTCGACACCGCGAACGTCTACGGCGCCAAGCGCGGCGAGGGCGTCACCGAGCGCATCCTCGGCGACTGGTTCGCCGCCGGTCCGGCCAAGCGCGACCGGGTGGTGATCGCGACCAAGGTCTTCGGCACCATGGGCGATGGCGCCAATGACCGCGGCTGTTCCGCCTTCCACATCCGTGCGGCCTGCGAAGAGAGCCTGAAGCGCCTGCGTACCGACCGCATCGATCTCTACCAGATGCATCACATCGATCGCTCGACGCCGTGGGACGAGCTGTGGCAGGCGATGGATCAGCTGGTCACGCAGGGCAAGGTGCTCTACGTCGGCTCGAGCAATTTCGCCGGCTGGCACATCGCCACCGCCTGCCAGACCGCCGCGCGGCGCGGCTCGCTCGGACTGGTCAGCGAACAGAGCAAGTACAGCCTCGCCTGCCGCACCGTCGAACTCGAAGTGCTCCCCGCATGCCGCCACTACGGCGTCGGCGTGATCCCGTGGAGTCCGCTCGATGGCGGGCTGCTCGGCGGCGTCCTCGGATCCGACGCCGGCAAGCGGCGCTCGAGCGACCATATGAAGAAGCGCATCGAGGCGCTGCGCCCGCAGCTCACCCGCTGGGAGGCGCTCTGCACCAAGCTCGGCGAACGGCCGGCGGACGTCGCACTGGCGTGGCTGCTGCGCAATCCGGCGGTGACCGCGCCGATCATCGGACCGCGCACCATGGAGCAGCTCACGCAGGGACTGCGCGCGTTGGAGCTGACGCTCGACACCGAAACCGTCGCCGAGATCGACCGCATCTGGCCGGGTCCGGGCAACGTGGCGCCGGAAGCCTATGCCTGGTGATCCGGTCTGGTGATCCCGGTCGACGTCACTTCAGGACCGGCAGCTCTGTCACCCGCAGGTGCGTGCATCCGTACGGGACCAGTGCGATGTCCTCGAACGGTTCCGTGCTGGTTACCGGACTCGGCGGCGGAGCGGCGGCGGCACCGCGATCGAGATCCCACGCGGGCAGACGCCGTCCGCGCGCGCGCACGCGCAGGGGCGCGCCCTCCGGCGTGAACGGTCGCTCGCTCGGAGGCGACGCTTCCAGGCGCAGGCTGGTGAGATCGATGGCGTAGTTCCATGGCGTGGTGGAATGGATCTCGAAGTCGGGCGCGGGATCGGCGCCGCGCAGGCGCTTCCACGCGCTTCCGACCTCCAACGCGAAGACCAGCGGTCCGCGCGTCACCGTCGCCGCCGCGTGGAATCGCCGTTCCACCGTCAGCGCCATCGGCAGCCGTAGGCGCACGGTGGCCGTTCCATCGACGCGCACGACGAGTCGATGCATGGTTCCCGCGACAGCCGTTTCGTTCCGGCTTCCGCTGACCACGGTCGTGCCCTGCGCCCATGCGGGGATGCGCAGGTGCAGCGGGACATCTACCGGCGTCGCGGCTCGCAGGGTGATGGCCACCTCCTCGGCGAACGGATAGCCGCCTTCCACCGACAGCTCGACGCGCGTGCCGGCGACCTCGGTCGCGAGGCTGCACGGCGCGTACGACGTCGCGGCCAGCCCGCCGTCGGGAGCGCGCAGCCACAGGTGCGTGGTGAATTTCGGCCAGCCCTGATGCAGGTTCGCGGTGCAGCACCCGAAGTTCGGCTCGAGCCCGAAGAGGTTCGCGTCGGCGCCGTTGTTGGTGTAGACGCGCTCCTGGCAGATCGCGCAACGCACCTGGTTGGCCTGCTGATCGTACTGATGCGTCCAGAAATCGGGACTGATCGTGGCAGGCAGGCAGTTGAAGGCGATCTTCTCGAGGCGATCGGCGAGCGCGATGTCGCCGAAGGTCGCGAACGCGACCTCGAGCGAGAACATCGCCTCGACCACCGTGCACAGCTCGCTGCCCTGCGAGGGACTGCTGCCGGCGAGGTGCTCGTCGCAGGAAAAGAGTCCGTTCGCCTGCCCGTGGCTCGCATCGAGGCGCGCGAGCATGGCCGCGACTCCGGCGCGCTCGTCGGGTGCACCGCTCTGGCGCCACCACACCGCCGGCGCCTTGAGTCCCATGGCGACGTTCACGCCATGCGTGGCGTTGAAATGCGGGCCGATCCATTGGCCGCTTTCGCGCTGGAATCCCGCGAGCACGTCCCAGGTGATCTTGCCGCGGTAGGCGAAGTGCTTCGCCCATTGCGTCCAGTCCAGCCCCTGATCGTGCGCGGTCTTCCCCAATTCCAGGAGCCACGCTTCGCCGGTGCGGTCGTGCAGCCACTGCACCGCCCACGCGAGGTCACACCAGCGCGGCGTCGCCCACTCGATCAGCGGCCGCTCGCCGAGCATGGTCGCGAGGAAGCGCAGGAAGCGCTGCATCGCCGGCACCACGCGCGCGTCACCGGTGGCCTCGTGCCATTGGGTCAGGCATTTGAGCACGACGAAGCGCGGCCACGGATCGCGGTCCTGGTAGCGGTAACTGCTCGCGGGATCGGGATTCGGCGCTACCGGACCGAGCCAACCATCGGCATGCTGGGTGGTGATGATGTGATCGATCCAGCGCCGCGCCTTGGCGATCAGGCGCTCATCAGCGAGCTGGAAGGCCAGCGGGATGAGTCCGTCGAGCCAGTAGGGGCCGCGCTCCCACGCGTCGCCCGTGCCGCCGACCCACGCGCTATCGCGCACCGACGGCCAGAATTCGTCGAGATGGCCGGTGAGTCCATCAGCCTGCGCCCGCAGCTGCCGTGAAAGCCATCCCGCCGGTTTCACGGTGCCGGTCGGCAGCGGCGCGAAGGCCTGGGCGCGCAGCGCAGGCG
>JACDEN010000277.1 GCA_013816415.1 Planctomycetota bacterium | reverse complement strand
CCGAAGAGCTGATCGACCCCAAGGAAGCCGCTGGCCAGGCCCTGCTCGGGCTGATCAACGCCGAACTCGGCGAGTACGGCGACGCCAAGGCGAATTTCCAGACCGCCGCCAAGTCGGTCGCCGAAGCCAAGGGTGAACTGGTGCGCGTGCTGCTCGACGCCGGCGAGGACGACGCCGCCGAGAAGGCGCTCGCAAACGTCGCCGAGGGCGCCGAGCGCGACTTCCTCAACGGCCGCCTGCTCGAGGCGCGCTCGCAGATCGAAGCCGCGATCAAGGCCTATGAGGCCGCGCTCGAAGCCGATCCCCAGAATGTCGAAGCCGCGTTCAAGATCGGCGTGCTGCTCGATCGCATCGGCGACGACGATCTCGCCGCCGAGCACTACCTGGTCTGCGCCGACGCCACGCCGCCGTACCTGCCCGCGGTGACCAACCTCGGGATCCTCTACGAGGAGCGCGGCGAATCGAACGCCGCCCTCGACTGCTTCCGCCAGGTGCTCGCCTACAACCCGCGCGACCGCCGGGCGCTGACCCTGCTGCGCGACGCCAAGGCCTCGCGCACCATGTACTACGACGAGCGCGAAGAGCGCGAACGCGAGCGTATGGAGAAGATCATGCGCACCTCGGTCAACGATTTCGAGCTCTCGGTCCGTTCGCGCAACTGCCTGGCGAAGATGAACATCTTCACCCTCGGCGACCTGCTGCGCATCACCGAGCAGGAGATGCTCTCGTACAAGAACTTCGGCGAGACCTCGCTGAAGGAAGTGAAGGAGATGCTGGCGGCGCGCAATCTGCGCCTGGGCATGTTCCGCGAAGGCGACGAGCGCTCGATCTCGAAGGCCGACCAGAAGATCCTCGGCGAATCGGTCGAGAAGCTCGAGCTCGCGAACAAGAGCGCGCAGGTGCTCGAGAACCTCGGCGTCTCGCGCATCGGCGATCTCGCCCAGTACACCGACCTGGATCTCTACCGCGCCCCGGGCAGCGGTCAGAGCGTGGTCCAGGAGCTGGCGACCGCGCTCGGCGCGTACGGAGTCGCCGTCCGGAAACCGGAGATCAAGCTGTAGGGAGAGCGTCCGGAGTCCGAAGTCCGGGGTCTGGGGTCGGAGACTCGGACGTCAGGCACGGTGGATCGTCGGCTGGCGACTCCGGACTCCGGACTCCGGACGTTCGACTCGCCCCCGATCAGATTGAAACAATGCCCGAGAGTTGTTGCGGCGTGATCGGGTTGTCTAGACTCCCGTGGCGATGCACCAGTTGTACGAGCTGAACGTGCGCACCTGGCGCACCGATCGGTCGCGCGAACTGGGGCGACCGGCCACGTTCGACGACCTGTCCTATGAATTCCTCGACCATCTGGTCGAGAACGGATTCACCTGGCTGTACCTCATTGGCGTGTGGAAGACCGGCTCGCTGAGCCGCCAGCTCTCGCTCGCCGACGATCCGCTGCGGCAGTACCTCGCGACGGTGCTGCAGGATTTCACCGAGGACGACATCTGCGGCTCTCCGCTCGCGCACGCCGGCTACGAGGTGCCCGAGGAGCTCGGCAACGACGACGCCCTCGCCCGCCTGCGCGAACGTGCCCAGGCGAGCGGCCTGTCGCTGATGCTCGACTTCATCCCCAACCACGTCGGCCTCGACCATCCGTGGGCCGAGAGCCATGCCGACCGCTTCATCCTCGGCAACGAGTACCTGCTGCGCCAGCAGCCCGACGCCTACGTGAAGATCCAGGGGCGGGTATTCGCGCACGGGCGGGATCCGTTCTTCGCTCCGTGGCGCAACACCCTGCAGCTGGACTACGGCAATCCCGAGTGCCAGGAGGCGATGATCCAGACCGCATCGTCGATCGCCGCGCGCTGCGACGGACTGCGCTGCGACGAGGCGATGCTGCTGCTGCCCGACGTCTTCCAGAGCACCTGGAGCCGGCCGATGCAGCCGTTCTGGCGCCGCTGCCTCGACCGCGTGCGCTCCGAGCACCCCGGCACCATCTTCATGGCCGAGGTCTACTGGAACCGCGAGTACGAGCTGCAGCAGGTCGGCTTCGACTTCACCTACGACAAGATCCTCTACGACCGCCTGCTCTCGGACGACGCCGAATCGATCCGCGCGCACCTGCGGGCGAGCACCGACTACCAATCGCATTGCGTGCGCTTCCTCGAGAACGACGACGAGCAGCGCGCGACCGCGCGCTTCCCGTTTCCCGACCATCACCGCGGCGCGCTGTTCATCACCGGCATGGTGCCTGGGATGCTGCTGTGCCACCACGGCCAGGAGGACGGACGCCGCCTGCACGCGTCGCTGCAAAGCAGCCGCCGCCCGATCGAGGACGGCTCCGAAGCGCATCGCAAGGCGTACCGCGAACTGCTGACGCTGCTCAGCGAGCCGGCGCGCCACGATGGCACCTGGATGCTGCTCGAGCCGCGCGGAGACGCGGGCCGCAGCCTGGTCGCGTGCCTATGGACCCTGCCCGCGCACCACTGGCTGCTGGTCATCGTCAACGCCAGCTGGCAGGCGGCCAAGGGCGCGGTCGAAGTCGGCCCGCTCGCGCATCGCGACTGCCAGTTCCAGGACTACCTGGCCGGCGGACCCGCAATCCAGCGCAGCGGCGACGACCTGAGCGAAACCGGCATCGAGGTCTCGCTGCCGCCGTGGGGTGCGCAGGTCTTCCGCATCATGCCGTTGCGGTGAATTCTCGACGGTTTCGTGGCGAGTCGGCCGCGATGCCCCAACAGCCGATCGCCCGATAGACACCGCTCATCCCGCTACCGGCGCGATGCCCATCCATAGTCCAGAATCCTAGGCGCCATCCTGCGGTATTTCCTCCGCGCGGATCCCGTGGCGCAACCCTATGGCATCGCCGTCGCGGTCTCGCGTGGCCGCGCCGCCTGCGCGGCCTGGAGGACGCCTGCGGCGCGCAGCCGCTCGACGAGGATCCGACGGCGCGGATTTCCGGCCGCCGAGGCGACCCAGGAATCCGGATAGACCTCCCCCTTCCAGCCATAGCCCTGGTTCGCAGGTATCGCCGCGGTCATCTCGTCGGCACGGCGTCGGCGTTGCTGATCGTCGACCGGGCAGGGATGATAGGCCAAGGTGTTCAGGCGGCGATCCGGGAATCCGCCGACCGAGGCGTGCCACAGCGGGAAATTGAAGGCGACGACGTCGCCGGGCTGGGTCGCACAGGCGATGGCGGGAACCGACTCGGGCGCGGGTTTCGCCGACTCCATGAACGCGCGCACGCGCTCGTGCAGCGGGCGATGATGCGATCCCGGAATGAAGCGGATCGCCCCACGCTCGGGGGTGACCGGGTCGAGGTAGATCAGGAACTTCACCCCGCCCTGCTCGAAGGACTGCCCGAGGTCGGGATGCCAGGGGGTGACCGCATCGACGTACCGGTTCGCGTCGCACCATTGCCCCATCACCGGGCCGTGGAGATCCTCGGCGGCGTCGAAGAATCGCGGATCCTCGAACAGCGACGCGCTGAGCGGCGATCCCGCGCCGAGCATGCACGAGAAGTGCCGACGTGTGCCGTCGAACGGCAGGTGCCGGTATTCCTCCACCAGCGTGCGCTCGGATTCCTCGCGCAGGATCCGCACCTCGCCAGCGGTCAGCCACGTGCGCAGGACCAGGAATCCGAAGGTGTGGTAGTGGTCGATCTGGATCGGGCTGAGCATCGCGGCCTCCGGGGTCAGGATACCCGGTCGCGGGATCGCGCTTGTCTGGACTTGTCACGTATGTGTCGAAACTAACGACATGCAGCACTACCACCCCGAGGGCCTGGTCGCCGGATTCCACGCCGAATCACCAGATCCGGAGGTCCCCGAGCTGTGCGCGGTCGGCGAGCAATGGACGCCCGCGCACCGCCGGATGGGCTGGCACACCCATGACCAGTGGGAATTCTATCTGCAGATCGATGGCCAGACGCTGCGGCGCGATGCCTCCGCCAGCTATGAGATGCACCCCAAACAGCTGTTCATCGCGTCGCCTGGCGTCCGGCACCGCGTGGTGAATCGGCAGACCGGCCATCAACGCAACGCCTTCGTCCGCTTCCGCATGGAGGCCGTCGTCGCCCGTCACCCGGCGATCGCGCCTGCGTGGCGGCGCACCGGCTGCATCCACCTGTGCGACGCCGAGAGCGTCGAGGCGCCGATGCGTATGCTGGTACGCGAGGTCACCCTCAGCGGCGCCTACCGCGCCGACGCCCTGCGCGCCATCCTCGACCTGCTGGTGCTGACGGTGACGCGCCTGCTGCTGCCCCAGGCTCCATCGGCTCGCGCGCCGATGGCCCAGGAGGTGTGGAAGGCGAAAGACCTGCTGGACCATCACTGCGAGCGCGCCTGGTCGCTCGCGGATCTCGGGCGTGCCGTCGGCCTCTCGCCCAATCACCTGGGCCATCTGTTCACCCGCCACCTGGGCATGTCGCCACACCGCTACCTCATGCATCAGCGCGTCGAGCAGGCGAAGCACCTGCTCGCGTCGAGCGATGCGGCGATCACCGGCATCGCCCTGCGCACCGGATTCGCGTCGAGCCAGCACTTCGCCAAGACCTTCCGCGCCATCGTGGGGATGCCGGCGAAGATGTATCGCGAGCGGACGCGGGCGCCGGGAAGGACGAGCGCATAGGCGGTCAGGCTGGGCGCTCGGTCAGGCTTGTCCATCAATGACATACTCCTGGCCGGTCTGCCAGGCGCACTGTCTATTATTCCTACCACTTCCGCACGTGCATGATGATCGCGCCGGTGATCAGGGCGACGAGCGCGCACGCGGAGATCGCGCGTCGGATCCCGTGAGCCTCAGCTGCCGAAGCGTCGGCGGAAGCGGATCGGGCTGCAGCCGGCCCAGCGCGTGAACGCGCGGCTGAACGAGAACGGGTCGGAAT
>JACDEN010000276.1 GCA_013816415.1 Planctomycetota bacterium | reverse complement strand
GTCTTGCCCGAGCCCGACGGACCGAGCAGCGCCACCAGCTGGCCGTCGGGGATCTCGATCGAGAGATCGTCGAGGGCATGGAAGCGCTTGTAGCGCTTGGTGACGTTGCGGATGGAGATGCTCATGCGTGGCCCCGGTTGCTGGGAGAGGCGCTGGCCGGCGGACCTTCGAAGGCTTCGGATTCGGCAAGCAGGACGGTGCGGCGGGTATGCCATTCGACCGCGCTCTTGATGATGAGCGTGACCAGGGCCAGCAGGGTGAGCAGCGACGCGCAGGCGAAGGCGGCGATGCGCTCGTGCTCGGTCGATCCGTTGTAGAGCACCTCGATGTGCAGGGGCAAGGTGTTGGTCTGTCCGCTGATATGGCCCGAGACCACCGACACCGCGCCGAATTCGCCCATCGCGCGCGCGCTGCACAGGATCAGGCCGTAGAGCAGGCCCCACTTGATGTTGGGCAAGGTGATGCGCCAGAAGATGCGCAGCCCGCCGGCGCCGAGCATGCGCGCGGCCTCCTCCTCCTCGGTTCCCTGCGATTGCATCACCGGTATCAGTTCGCGCGCCACAAACGGGAAGGTGATGAACATGGTCGCGAGGACGATGCCTGGGACCGCGAAGATGATCCTGATATGGTGGTCCTCGAGCCAGTGTCCCATCAGCCCCTGCAGCCCGAAGATGAGCACGAAGATGAGGCCCGCGATCACCGGCGACACCGCGAACGGCAGATCGATCAGCGACAGCAGCAGGCTCTTTCCGCGGAATTGGAACTTGGTGATCGCCCAGGCCGCGGTGATGCCGAACACACCGTTGCAGACGACCGAGGAGATGACCACGATCACCGTGAGCTGGATCGCGTGCCAGGCGTAGGGGTCGTCGAACGATGCCAGGTAGGTCGACCAGCCCTTGGAGAGGGCGAACCAGAACACCGAGACCAGCGGCACCACCAGGAACAGGCCGAGAAAGAGCAGCGCGGTTCCGGTCAGCAGCCAGCGGATCCACCTCGGCTCGGTTGGCTGCCGCGGACGGCCGTGCGGCTTCGTGATGGTGACGGTTTCGCGCATGGCGGTCAGAGGGACATGCGGCTGGTGGTCCAGCGCTGGAGGACGTTGATCGCGAGCAGCAGGACGAACGACGCACCGAGCATGACCACGGCGATGGCGGTGGCCTCGGCGTATTTGAACTGCTCGAGCTTGCTGAATATCAGCAGCGGGGTGATCTCGGTCTTATGCGGAATGTTGCCGGAGATGAAGATCACCGATCCGAACTCGCCGACCGCGCGCGCGAAGGCGAGCGCGAACCCGGTGAGCAGCGCCGGCCACAGTTCGGGCAGGATGATGCGCAGGAACACCTGCATGCGCGAGGCGCCGAGGCTGGCGGCGGCCTCCTCGACCTCCTTGGCGAGATCCTCGAGCACCGGCTGCACCGAGCGCACCACGAAGGGGAGGCTGATGAAGGTCAGCGCGAGGATGATACCGAGCGGTGTGTACGCGACATGGATGCCCAGCGGCTCGAGCCAGCGTCCGATCCATCCATGGCTCGAATACAGCGTGGTCAGCACGATGCCGGCGACCGCGGTCGGCAGCGCGAAAGGCAGATCGACCAGCGCGTCGACGACGCGCCGCCCGAAGAACCGGTAGCGCACCAGCACCCAGGCCACCAGCAGTCCGAACACCAGATTGATCACCGCCGCGACGAGCGCGGTGCCGAAGCTGAGCTTGTACGAGTCTATGACGCGCGGATCGGTGACGGTCTGCCAGAAGGCCGACCAGGTCATGCCCATCGATTTGATGACCAGCATCGCCAACGGGATCAGCACCAGCAGTCCGAGATAGAGGACGCTGAAACCGAGAGTGATTCCGAAGCCGGGAAGGCTGCTGCGCTTGTAGAGGAGGATCGGCACGTTGTTTCTAGGAGTTGGAAATGGTGACGTTCAGGATCGGCGGTCAGATCGCGAGGTCCGCATCAGGGTTTGTAGATGGTATCGAAAACGCCATTGTCCGCGAAATGGGTGGCCTGAGCCTTGGCCCAGCCGCCAAACAGCTCATCCACGGTGAACAACTCGACCGACGTGAACACGTCGCCGTGCTTGGCCGCCACCGATGCCATGCGCGGACGATAATAATGGCTGGCCGCGATCTCCTGTCCCTGCTCGGTGTAGAGGAACTGCAGGTACGCGTTCGCCACCGCCAACGCGCCGTGCCGCTTCGCCACCTCGTCCACCACCGCCACCGGCGGCTCGGCGAGGATGCTCACCGACGGGACCACCATTTCGAAGTCATCCTTGTGCTCGGACTCGCGCGTCACCAGCAGGGCCTCGCTCTCCCAGGCGACCAGCACATCGCCGATATCACGCTGAATGAAGGTGGTGGTGGCGCCGCGCGCGCCGGAATCCAGGACCGGCGCGTTCCGGTAGAATGCGGCGACGAACGCGCGCGCCTTGGCATCGTCGCCCTGATTCGCCGTGAGCGCGTATCCGTACGCCGCGAGGTAGGTCCAGCGCGCGCCGCCGGAGGTCTTGGGGTTCGCCGGAATGATCGCGACCCCCGGCTTGATCAGGTCCGGCCAATCCCGGATTCCCTTGGGGTTCCCTTTGCGCACCAGGAAGACGATGGTCGAGGTGAACGGCGCGCTGTGGTCGGGCAGCCGCTGCTGCCAATCCGCGGGCAGCCGCTTCGACTTCGACGCGATGGCATCGATGTCGTAGGCGAGCGCGAGCGTGACCACGTCGGCATGGAGGCCGTCGATCACGCCCCGCGCCTGCTTGCCGGAACCGCCGTGCGATTGGCTGATGGCGACGGTGGTTCCCGTCGTCTCCTGCCACTGCTTGGCGAAGGCCGTGTTCACGTCCTGGTAGAGCTCGCGCGTCGGATCGAACGAGACGTTCAGCAGCGTGAGGTCTGCGGACGGATGTCCGCAGCCCCACGAGGCGATCGCCAGCATCGTCACCGCTGCGAGCGTGGGTTTCATGTCAGAACGACACCTGGAGCATCGACTCGATCACGTGCTCGTCCTGCAGGTCGCTCACCGCGACACCGGCGCCGGCGCCGCCGTCGAAACGCGTGATCTCGTAGTCCGTCTGCAGCTTGAGATTGCGCGTGAGATACCAGTTGAGCGCGGCGCCGTAGGCGGTTGCCGAGCGCACCGACTTCGTCGGGTCGGCGTAGATCGGGAAGGCGTCGGAGTCGACATCCAGGCGCGAGACGCGCAGTCCGATCTCGAGCGCGCCCCAGGTGCCCGCCTTCGGATCGAAGGGATGCGCGACCTTCACTCCGGTGAACGACGCGTTCTCGCCGGTCAGGACCCAGCCTATCTGGCCGTTCCACGCGGAGTTGACCAGACGCGTGCGGCTGCCGCCGATGGACACGTCCTGGGCCGAGACCACGTATTCGGCGAGCAGGCCGAACGGACCAGCGTACCAGTAGGCCTGGGGCGACACCCGCCAATGCCATCCGTCCGGGACCACGGCGGTCGCCGGGGTCGCGCCGGTGCGGTAGACGAAGATCTTGTCGGTCGCGCCAGGGATGGATTCACCCGCGCTCTTGAAGCTGGTGATGTTCGGCGCCGCGGCGGTGCCTTCGTCCTGCGCGATGGTGCCGCCGATGCCGATGCCGATGCCGCGCACCGCCTCGCCGCCGTCCTTGAACGGCGTGGCGAAGACGCGGGCGACCCCTTCCTTGTCGTCGTTGGAGTCGTTGTCGCGGCTGGCGCCGTCGAGCGCGCCATTGAAGATTCCCAGCGCGTATTCGACCTTGCCGCCGAGGATGCCGCCCAGCTGCACGCCGGTGTCGCGATCCGGCGTCAGCTGCGAGGCCAGCGATCGCTCGATGAACAGCATCACCGCATCCGACTGCAAGCGTTCGAGGCCGAAGGGCTCCTTGAAGCGGCCGACCTGGACCACCGCCTGCGGCGACAGCTTGAGCTGCGCATACACGTCGGCGAGTAGCGCGCGTCCGGGCGCGAGGTCGGGCATCACGCGGAAGCCGACGTACGGCCCGAGCACGCCGTCGAAGATCAGTCGGGCGCGATTGATGTAGAGGGTGTTGTTGGTCGGTCGGTCATCGTCCGTGAGGAAGAACTTGGCGCCGACCTGGGCGTAGCCGCCGATGCGCAGCGAATAGCTGCCGTCGCCGTTGCCGATGGTGAAGCCGTCGGGGCCGGCCTTGATGGTCGCGGTGTCCTTGGCCTTGGCCGCCGACTCGTCCTGGACGGCGGCCAGCTTCCTGCTCATCAGCTGCACCTGCTGGTCGAGCGCGTCGAGGCGCGCCGCTACCGACGGGTCGATCGCCGGTGCGGGCGCCGTGGCGTCATCGGCGGCAAACGCGCCGTGCGTGACCATGGCGAGCAGGGAGGAGACGATGCCGACGCACGGACGGCGGAAAGATGATGGCATGGAATGATCCTTGGGAATGCCTCCGGCGGCTGATCGCCGGATCGGGAGAGGAAGGTTTGGGAAATTAAGCCGGGGAGGCGGCAATCTCCAGCCGCACCTCGCCGCGGAAGCGCCGGGAATGCGGCGCGGTGATGCGATGGTCGATCAGGATGGAAGCCCTCCTCGCGGTCCGCGGCCAGAGGGCTTGCGATCGATCGGCCATCTGCCGCACGGTCTGCCCACGTTTAGCCCGAGAATTTGGTGCGCGCCCCGGCAAGTGGTGGCCTAACAGGATGCTGAAACCGCATCCTGTTAGCGCTCATGAATTCCCGGCGCGTCGGGGACGCCTAGTCCTGCGGTCGCTATTTTGCCGGGAATTCATGACCTCTGACTTTTTGTCCCAGGGGGCGAAGCGCCCCCTTCAAACCCCCCACAGGGTGCTTATCAGCACCCTGCTTGATCCGGCGCGGTCGCTCAGCGCGACGGGCGAGGTTGTAGACCGGCAC